>DASUFM010000725.1:0-11733 GCA_036274535.1 Blastocatellia bacterium | reverse complement strand
CCGCCTTCAGGCCAATGAGATTAAGTTAGCGAATAGTGGGCGTAAATCGTAACGGCGGAGCCTTTGGAGGCGCCGTTGCCTGGAACCGCTTTGGTAGTCATCCTGGATCCCACACACTTCGGGGACGAAAGACCCGGTGGGTTCTCACTGATCATTGTCGAAAAATCGAAGTTGACTACCAAAGCGGTCCCGAACGCCCGCACTCCAAAGGCTGTCGCCACTTCGGGGCCTTAACTGAACGCCATTGGCCTGAAGGTGGAATAGTTTGGATTCACGGAATTGATCTTTACCCCAGGCTTCCGCCTGAAGGCGGGACTACGAACAGATTTTCCGAGGAGTCGAGCTCAGGCGGCGCGCGCCCGGTTGAACAGGGCGAGGTGGTTGTCTTCTGGAGGAATGAGAAGCGCCTGGCCGCGTTTCATTTCTCGGGAGCGGGGGGGCTTTGATCGCGCGAGAGGCCGTCAGACCGCCGCTGATTTTTTGTTACAGCTCTCCCTTGTCTATCAAAACAATCAGCAAACAAATCAGCGGCGGTCTGACAGCCTCTCGCGCTTTGTGAGATTCGAAATTCAGGCGGCCACGGCCCGGCGAGCATGGCGGTGTTCGCAGATCGCCTTGACCCCGCTCATCGCATCTTCATAAGTGAGTACCGGATGACGCCGCCCTTTCTCCTCTTCGGCGCGCAGGGCGACGTCGTTGAGAGACAAAATCCCCAGCAGCGCTCCGGCACGATTGACTATCGGCAGCTGCCGTATCTTTTCCTGGCGCATCGTCTTGAGCGCGGCGAGCACGTCCTCATCCGGCATGGCGGAATACACTTTCCGCGAGATGACTTCGCTGACTGGTATTTCCCAGGCGAGACGCGTTTTCGTCGCGGCGGCGATGGCGATGTCGAGATCAGTGATCATGCCGATCAGCTTGTTTTCATCATTCACCACCGGTAACGCTCCGCAATCGTAGTCCAGCATCATTACCGCCGCCGCCGCCAGGTTGGTCTCCGGGCGGCAGGATTTCACTTCACTGGTCATTACGTCTTGAACTTTCATCGTTCCTCCCTCCATATCAAGGTTGGCGACTTTCATCGCGCTCGGCTCATCAATCGTGGCGCATTCAAAGACCAATAGCCTCGTTTTTGATCTGTGTCTTGCGCTGATTATTTCAGCAAGCATTGTGCCGCGAGGTTCGACCCTCAATTTGTTGAACTTAGCGAGACAGAGAAGCCTGAGAGTTGGCGAATTCCCCCAGTTGGGTGAAAGGTCGCCCATCGCGCCGCGCGATCATGAGCCAATCCGAAGCCCCCTCTCGATTGCGGAATTTTCCGCCGACCAGATCGAAAGATTCCACGATTTGATCCTTCTCCGAGACTTGCCCCTCGCTTTTACAGAGGCACGCTCATTGCTCAGTGAATTCGCGAGGAGCGTCTTCAGGGAAGCGCTCAGGAACGGGAGGTAAATCATGGAACGGAACACTGCTACAAACACATTTCTACTCGGCTCGATTTTCGGCGTCACGATCGCGGTCCACTTCACGTGGTTCCTGATCTTTGGGCTGATCACATTCTCCATGACCGGGACGTTCGCCGCGAGCTTTCCCGGCCTGCCCCGTGTCGCCCATCTGTTGATAGGCGTCATCGCAAGCCTTCTGTTTTTCAGTTCGGTGCTTTTCCATGAGATGGCGCATTCGCTAATGGCCATTCGCAGCGGAAAGCCCGTCCGCTCTATCACGCTATTCATCTTCGGCGGAGTGTCGGAAATCGGGAAAGAGGCGGATCGGCCTGGCGAAGAAATCAGAATCGCATTGGTCGGGCCGCTTTCAAGCTATTTCCTCGCCGTGGTCTTCGGGGCTGTATGGCTGCTGAGCCGTTGGCGAGCGCCTGTCATCGGTGAGGTGAGCCAATGGCTGGCGACCGTCAACGTAATTCTCGGCACTTTCAACCTGTTGCCCGGCATCCCTCTGGACGGAGGGCGTGTGCTGCGCGGGATCGCCTGGCGCGTAACTGGAGATAAAGACCGGGCGACTCGGCTGGCTGTCGGCGCGGGCCGCGCAATCGGCTACCTGATGATCCTCGGCGGCGTCTTCGCGGCGTTTCGGTTGAACCAGTTGTTCAACGGCGTGTGGCTCGGCTTTCTCGGATGGTTCCTGGTCCACGCCGCCGAGATGGAATGGCAGAGGATCGCGGTCGGGCGCGCTATCGCCGGCGTCACGGCATCTGAAGTGATGAGCCGTGACTGCTCTTCCGTCCCAGGCGACACGAGCCTCGCCGAGTTCGTCGAAAATTTCCTGCTTCACAGCGGGCGGCGGTGTTACGTGGTCGGCGAGAGCCAGGCCCCGCGCGGGATCATCACGCTCAGCGACGTGCTCTCCGTCCCGCGCGATGAATGGGGCCGGACGTCGGTCCAGGCGGCGATGCGGCGGGCGGATCAGATCTATTCGGTCTCCCCCGACGCGAGACTTGAAGACGCGCTGAAATTGATGGATGAAAAGAATGTCGCCCAGGTCCCGGTGATGCGCGACGGGCGGCTGCTGGGCATAATCGGTCGCGACCATCTGATCCGCCTGATTATTAACCGCACGGCGTTGGCGAAATAATGAAGGAGGAAGATCGATGAAAATCCTGATAGCGGTAGACGGTTCGGAATCGAGCGATGTCGCTGTTGAAGAAGTGGCTAAGCGGTCCTGGCCTGCGGACAGCGCAGTGCGAATCATTTCCGTGGCTGAGACCTTACCGATAGAGGAACTGTCGCTGCCGCCGCGCTTCCGGGAAGACATTGAGAGAACTGCGCGGCGCCGGGCTGAGACAACCGTCGAGCGCGCGACAGCCAGGCTTCGCGGCAGCGACGCCCGTTTTTTGCCGATCAGCTCGACTGTCGTAATAGATTCGCCAAAAGACGCCATTGTCGAGGAGGCCGAGCGATGGGGCGCGGACTTGATAGTCATCGGCTCGCGTGGGCGCCAGTGGGCTGAGCGCGCGCTGCTGGGATCGGTCTCGCATGCAGTCGCCACGCAGGCCAAGTGTTCCGTCGAGATCGCGCGTCGTCGGCGCCCGGACGGAACCGCATGATTTAATTTGCGCGATTTCAAGATGGGTGACTCTATGCGGGCCTTTCGGGGATGGTTTCCGATAGGAAATCGCGGGAACCGGGAAAAGGCATGTGGGAAAGGGACATTGACATTCACATGGCGCGATGCGCGACCATCTCTGTTGAGACCTCGCGCATCGCGCCCCGCCCCTGCTCGAAAGCGGCGATGAAGGATATGAATCATTTACTCAAACCCCTGTTTGCGTTAGCGGTCCTGTTATTATCTATTGTGTCGCCCGCCGCGCAGATTCGCATGGGTGAACAGTCAGATGAAAAGGCCTCGGTGGCCGCGCGAATCAGGATTGAGAACTTCGGTAAAGTCAATGAGCGCTTCTATCGCGGCTCGCTGCCGAAGCGGCCGGACTATGCCGCGCTCGCTGCGCTGGGCGTGAAGACCATCATCAGCCTGCGTCATCGCCCGGACGAGCGCGTCCGGCAATCGGTCGAGCGCGCCGGCATGCGTTACATCAATCTGCCGATGAACGTCCGCGGATACCCGCAGGCCGATCTGGCCCCGCGCTTCCTCGCGCTGGTCAACGACCCTGAGAACTGGCCGGTCTATGTCTACTGCCATGGCGGCCGCCACCGGACGGGCGTGATGACGGCCATTTATCGCATGGCGGTCGAGGGCTGGGATGTTCAGCGCGCCTACGCCGAGATGCGGCGGTACGGCTTTTACAAACGCTGGGGACACGGCCCGCTGAAGGCTTACGTCTTCGATTACCATCGCCGGTTGCAAGAGGCGGCCCAATCAAACAGCAAATAGATTGCGAGACATTGGCTGATTTCTCTGCTGAAAACACCGGCGGCCTCTGCCCTGGCTCAGCGTTCTCCAGTCCCGCGCCGCGGATTTCTGCGCAGCCATTGCGGAATTCTTCCCAGCCGGAACGAACTTTCCGCTTGAACGCCTCAACGCTCATGGCGGCGGGCGACGGTAATTACGGCCCTGCGCTCACCTAGGCCAATGAAGGCTGTCTTTCAACGCGATTACCGGCGCCGGCAGCCCATCTGGCAAGGTGATTGCAACTGACGAGAGCGAGGAGGTTTGATATGAGAATTCTACTGGCTACTGATGGCTCAAATTGCAGCGAGGCTGCGGTCAATACGGTCGCGGGACACCCGTGGCCCGAAGGCAGCGAATTGAAGATTATCTCCGCAACGGATATTCCAAATGTGTCCACGACTGAAGCCTGGGTGCTCCCGGACAGTTACTACACGGCGCTGGACGGAGCAGCGAAAGCGCGGGCGGAGAAAGCGGTCAAGGATGCCGCCGAGCGGATCAAGTCCGGAAAGGCCTCCGGGCTGGAGGTCGCCACAGAGGTCAAAGACGGCCATGCTAAAGACGTGATTCTGCATGAGGCCGAACAATGGGGCGCCGATTTGATCGTGCTCGGGTCGCACGGTTACAGCGGATTGGAGCGCTTCCTGCTCGGCTCGGTTTCGCACGCCGTCGCCACTCACGCGCATTGCTCCGTCCAGATCGTGCGTCAAAGACCGGTCGCGAAAAAATAGAGGGAGAATCCATGGCGAATCCAATGAAAGTTCTCGTCGCTTATGACGGGTCGGAGTGCGCCGACGCCGCGATGGACGATCTCCGACGGGCCGGCCTGCCGGCGGACGCGCAAATCAAAGTCCTGTCGGTCGCCGAAAACTGGCTGCCGCCGTCCGGGCTTGAGATTATTGAGCAGATTGGCAGGGATCAGGAGTACCTGATATTGGCGCGGCGTGGCGGCATACGGCTGGTTTCGACGGAGCCGGGCTGGGATGTGAGGTCCGAATCCGGAGTCGGCTCTCCGGCCACATTGATCATCGAGAAGGCCGACGAATGGGACGCCGATTTGATCGTCGTCGGGTCACATGGGCGGACGGCGCTCGGGAAATTCTTTTTCGGCAGCGTCTCGCAGAAGGTGTTGAGCGAGGCGGGCCGCTCGGTGCGAGTGGCGCGGGGCCGCATCCAAAACCACGGGGAACCTGACACGCCCGTCCGTTTGATCATCGGCGCTGACGGATCGGAATGCGCGGAGGCCGCCGTAGAAGCCGTCGCCGCGCGCAAATGGCCCGCCGGCAGTGAGGCTCGCATCGTCCACGCTACCTGGGCGGCGCTTCAAATCGCTTCTGACCATGGAACCGGTCCGATATATAAATGGGTCCTCGAAGAAAAGGTCAGGGCCAAAAAGCTTATTTATCAAGCCGCCGACAAACTCAACGCCGCCGGATTAAGGACAACTGTGGTAGTCAAAGAGGTGGAGCCCAAGAGATTGTTGACAGCCGAGGCGGAAAGCTGGGGCGCCGACTGCATCTTCGTCGGCGCGAGAGGAATGGGGCGAGTCGAACGCTTTCTGCTCGGCAGCGTCTCGTCCGCCGTGGCGGCCCGCGCGCATTGTTCGGTCGAGGTGGTCCGTGAGCGGAAGGAACGACAGACATGAATCCGACATGGAAGTTGGGCGTGTTGTTTCTTCCGCCGGCCCTGACAATGCTCCGGCCCGGGAGCGCAAAGCTGAACAGCGTGGCGCAGAAGACGGAGCCTGACTATAGTGGGGGCTGGATGTTCGGGGTTTTGCTGGTCTCCTGGCTCGCGTTATCTAAGATCTGAGATTGAAAGGCGGCGCATCATCGCGCGTCGCTTCGATTGATGCGCATCCATGCGTTCGAGGATTCCGTTGAGGAATCGGACTGTCTCGACGATGTACGGCCCCTTGTTCAGCATCACGCATTCGGCTCGACCGCTCATCACGGCGTCGGAGACTTCGGCGCGCGAGGGAGCGCCTTTGGTGGCCATGCCCTCCAGGACCTGAGTGGCCCAGATGACAGGCGCATGGGCCGCCTCGCAAAGCCAGAGAATCTCCTCCTGGACTTCCGCCAGCCGCTCAAACCCGACCTCTACTCCCAGGTCGCCGCGCGCCAACATGACGCCGACCGGCGGCGCGCATAGGCTTGCCAGAAGCAGCCGGGGAAGATTTTCGAAGGCCTTGCGGGTCTCGATTTTGAGGATGACGCCGACATGCTTTGCGCCCAGTCTCGCCAGCTGCCCCTGCAACGAAAAAACGTCTTCAGGCGTGCGGACGAACGAGAGTCCGATCATGTCGGCGTATTGAACGATGAATTCCAAATCCTCCAGGTCCTTGCCCGTCAGCGCCGGAACGTTTAAATCGGTGTCGGGAAAATTGATGCCCTTCTCGGCGCGCAATCTATCTCCTTTCAAACTTGCGTGGGTGATCCTGACCGTGATTGTCTCTCCGTTGTTGTCGAGCGCCGTCCCGCCGATCTTGCCGTCGTCGAACCAGACGCGGTCGCCCGACCTGACAGCGTCGAAGGCCTCTTCGAGTGTGCATGGGATTTGCGCCGGTTTGACGACTTGCCCGTTGAAATCGTGAACGGCCGGCCGGCCCGATTCGTCGTCGCGTGTTAACAGCAAGTGGTCTCCGACCGCCAATTGCAGCGGCGCCGCCACGTCCGGCAGCCCACTGAAGCGCGCGTCGCCCAATCGCTCGCCGCGACGATTCAGCGTGACGGCCAGCCCGTTTTCGATGTAGGCGGTCCTGGAGATTTCAGCCAACCGTGATTCTCCGGCGCAGGACACGATGCGCAGCTTTCTCTTTTTATCGCGCGCGTCATGGAACCACAGATCATCACCCGGCTCTGCTTTCTGAAGTAATTCGCCTGGCAATAGGAGCGTGGTCGCCGCGCCGCCAGGGCCGTCTTGAGGCTGTTCTTCCGGCGTCAACCACACTTGCGCCCGCGTGATGACTCGACCGCGAACATCACGCGTGGGTTTGATTCGCAATATGCGCGCCGTCGATTGAATGGGACCGGTGCGGAGTTTAGGGCCTCCCAGGTCAGTCAGGATTTTGCAACTCCGGCCCAGTTCACGCTCCGCCCGGCGCAGGTTGTTGACCATGGCCGCCCAGGCGCCAGGGTCATCGTGCGAGCAATTGATGCGCATCACGTCCATCCCCGCCGCGAGCAGGTCTCGAACCAGCGCGGGATCGGTCGCCGCTTCGCTCGGCATCGTGACCATGACTCGCACCGAACGCTTGCCGGCAGGCACGCCGAGACTTTGCTCGGCATGCCTGTTGAGCCGCATCTGTCCGGTGTTGAAATCCACCGGCGACTTCGTGGCCGGCGTCCAGGTCTGATCGGCAATGCGATGCAGCGCGAAGAGCACTTCGCCGAGCGTGCTGAGCGTGTGCGCTTCCATCCTGCCTAGCGAACTCAGCCCCATCGATGCGAGGCCGATTTGAAGCTGGCGAATGTCAATCTGCCTGACGGCCAGGTAGTGAAGAAGATTCCGGGCGCTGTCACGATAGGCGGCGTCAACCTTCTGTAACGCCTCGTTGTAATTCCTCTCCAGAGCAAGCGCCCGTTCGTACAATTCCTCCACTTGGGGAATCAGTCTCTGGGCCTGGGCCACTATCTGATGTTGAGTTGAGGCCATAAATTTCTGATCCATCTATTTCCTCAGACTTATTGCCCGATGCTCGTTAATGGCGCCTGCCGCAACTTCCATTGCGAGCCAGAAGAACGCCGATCGCCGCTCCCAATCCCAATCCGATTCCGAAAGAGACGCCGAGAGCGTTGAGCGGGCGCCGTTTGATTCGACACTCCGCTTCGTCCACCAGGTCTTCCGCCGCGCGGCGACCCTGTTTGACAGCGCGTCTTGCGGCGCCAAGTCCATCTTCGACCGCGTCGGCGACGGCTTCCTTCATGCGTTTGACTTCGGAGCCCAACTGGTCACGGACTTCCATGGTTTTTTCCAGGATTTCGGCTTGCATTGTTATTTCCTCCTTGATTCTTGAATTCGACGCTTGAAGTAAAAGCAAAGCGAATGCCCGAGGACTGTTATCGCATCTCTTTCATCATCAGTCCGCTTTCAGAGCGATTCAGAAGCGGGAGTGGGAAAAACGCCCGGCGCTAGCGGAATTTTCCGCCCAGTAGGGCCTGTTGCCGCAAGCGGGTTACTGTCATAAACGATCACGACCATGCCGATAGTGGCGATCTCGCTGAACTCCCGCGACGCGAACATCGGGATGCGAATGCAGCCATGACTGGCGGGGCGGACGGGAACCGACGGATTGCCGTGAATGGCTATGCCGCCGTAGATGTAATTCGGGTAGTAGAGCAATCCGAGCGGACTTTTTCTCCAGCCCTCGATCTTGCGAAAAACCTTGAACCTGCCCGTCGGGGTGACGGCCTGCCGCGTCACCCCGCCGTCGGTAAAAAACTTGCCTGATCCCGACGATATCGGCAGAATGCGCAGGGGGACGCCGGCGACATCAACGACAAACAAGACCTGTCGACCGAGATCGACCTCGATGTGCGGATATCCCGTCTCCAACGCCTGTGGGCTCTGCGCGACTCGCATGGCCTCAAGCTCCCCGACGGTCAACACGCCGGTCCGCTTGCGTCCTTCGACCTTTTGAAAAGCGATCAACGCGTGTCGCAGCGAAACATCATTCCCGTTCGTATCCAAAGTGACCCAATAGCCGAGCTGGTCAAGCAGGTCTCTTGCCTCAGATATCTCCGAGTCAGACAAAATCCGCGCCGGTTGTTTCGATTTCTTGACCGGCGAGCTTTGCTGATCCTTCAGTTGCCGGCCTGGCAGTTGCCGGCCTGGCAGTTGCCGGCCTGGCTGCGCAGCGCCGGTGTTTACAACAACCAGCAGCGCGAACGCCGCCGCCAACAAGCTTCGTCCCGCGATTTGAATCGTCCCATAAAACGACGATTGTCGAATTTGATTTCTCATACGCCGAAGTGAATCGCAATTTGAGGACCGTTGAAGAATGGCTCAATTTGCTGAAGATAACAGGCTGTCAATAGGAGTACTCTGCGTGAAATTGCGCAACGGACCACAGCGGGTGGGTAAAATGCCGCAACAATGATGGGATTCAAGTAGCTTCAGGCCCGCTCATGCGTACGGTCGCACGCGGGCGTCAATCAGCGAAACGCCGTATATTCGCGCGGAATCCGGATCGTGAAGGTGGAGCCCCGGCCCGGAATGGAAGTCACTTCGACTCGCCCGCCATGCGCGCGGGCGATCCGTCTGACCGCGGGCAGCCCCAATCCGGCGCCGTGGGGACTCGTGCTGAAGAAGGGACTGAATATCCTTGACAGGTCTTCTTCGGCGATGCCTCGGCCGTTGTCTTCGACTTCTATCGCGATTTCCCTGCCCGTTCCGTCTTCACGATCGTATTCCCTTAATCGCACGGCCACAGTCCCATTTCCGTCGATAGCCTCGATAGCGTTAGTGAGTAACCCATGTACGGCAATTTCTATCTGCGCCGGGTCGATCTTCATAATGACCGGCGACGGATCGGCGACGAAATCGATCTTTATTCGTCGGCCGTGCGTTGACGCCATTTTCGCAGCCTGATAGCCGGCAATCGTGACCGCCCGGCGAACGGCCTCATTCACGGAATCATACTGGAAGAGGAAAACCGGCGGCTGCGCGCGGTCGAGCATGGCCTGGACGATAGCGTCTATCCGTCCGACCTCGCCGCGCAGGCCTTCCAGCAATTTGCGTTCGGGGTCATTCGGAGCGCGCCGCCGGATCATAATGTCGGCGGCCCCCTGAATCCCCGCAAGAGGATTTTTGATTTCGTGCGCCAGACTGGCGGCGAGTTCGCCGAAACGCGCCGCATGCTCGCGGCGATTGATTTCGCGTTCCTGCGCCACCGTCTCGGTGATGTCACGCGCCACCATCAGGTAAGCGACGATCCTCCCCGTCTCATCTCGCGCCGGCGAAACCTTCAAACGAAGACGCTGCCCGGACTGTTTGCCTCTGATCTCTCCGCATGCGGCGTAGCCCGTCTCGCCGGCTGCGGCGCGCGCGCAGAATTCCGGAATGGCGCCGGTCTCATTCGCGCAGCCGAAGACCTCGGCGCAGGGGCGCCCGATGATCTGTTCCAGCGGCTTTCCGATTATGTTAGCGAAGGCGCCGTTGGCGCGCACGATGCGCGAATCGAGCGACTGTACACAGAGGCCGTCTTCAATCGCGTCAAAGAGCGTCTCCCAGGAGATAGGCGATGACTTTCCTCCTGTTTCTGAAATTGGATGCGCCTGCGGCGCCGATTCTTCGTTAATGGCCATTTTCAATCGGGCATGTCAACCCTCGTCCCTTCAGGTGTCTTCAGTCCAATTTTTTCGGAGCAATTCCCTTGCCAGCAATACAGGTCCGGATATTTATTTTGCGACATAAAATGAAATAGGCGTTCTCCCCATGGGATTGGGATATTTCCCCAAACAGTGGAGAATATTCCCCACCGCAAGAACCTATTGGCGAATGAAAGCAGGAACGCTGGCGGCGCGATCGTATACGCTCCTAAGCGCTCGCCAAACTCTTACCGGCCGCTACCGGATAGGATAATCATGGCTCCCCGTCTGATATCGCGGAACAGCGATTGCTCTGCTGCAATTGCGTGGCGCGAGATGTTGCAGAAACGCGGTAGAGGTTCATCGGCGATCGGCGCATCGCACTCAAACGGGATATGCGCTCCACTGCGTAATCCTCGCAATAGACTTGAAAACAATTTGATCCCAACCGCTTCCGGTATCGCAATCGATCGTCCAAACGAAGGCGAACAAGGAGCAGTTTATGCGAACTCTGAAGATAGGCCTGGTAATAACCTTCATTCTAGCGGCGATGACGCCCCTGATCTCTACCCGGGTCGCGGCGTTGACCGCGACGTTGGACCAGAGCAAGTCTCGCCAGGAGAAACTGGAGCAATTGCTCGCCTACTGCCGCGAACTGTCGAATAAGTAGAACCGAAAGCGGGCAGTGGGCATTTCGATAGCCCATCCACTGCCCACTGTTTCCTGAGGAGGCCCGATGACAACAATTCTGATTGCGGTGATCCTGTTCAGCATAGTGTTGATCGCCTTGCTGGTATTTCGTCCTTCGATCACGGCGACGCGCGCCGGCAAGATACTGGCCTTCGTGGCGCTGCTGGTCTTCCCGGTGTTGGCCGGAGGGATGGGGGTGAATCAGCATATGGAGAGATCCAAGTCCACGAACTTCTGCCTCTCCTGCCACGTCATGGAGGATTACGGCAAAAGCCTGCATGTGGACGACCGGAGTTTCATTCCGGCGACGCATTTCCAGTACAGCCTCGTGCCGCGCGACAAGGCCTGTTACACATGCCACACCGATTACACGATGTACGGCGATATCAACTCCAAACTGCGCGGGCTGAAGCATGTCTACGCTTACTACATAGGAAAGCCGTCGCAGCCGATCAAACTTTACCAGCCGTACAACAACCGCGAATGCCTGCATTGCCACCTTGGAGCGCGCTCGTTTGAGGAATCGGAGGCGCACACCAAAGAGCCGCAGAGATTGTCACAGATAAAGGCGAATCAGCTGAGTTGTTCGACCAGCGAATGCCACAACATCATTCACAACGTCAATCAGTTGAAAGACGCCACATTCTGGAAGGAGCCGGTCCAATGAAATCACGAACGAGTAAGATCGAGAGGCGCGTACGGCTGGCGGGAATTCTATTGATCGCAGGCCTGCTGGTGGAACTCGCGACATTGCGATGGTCGCATCCGACGGCGTTCCTTTTCTTTCTGCTGCTGGGCGGCGCGTTGACGGCGCTGGGAATCGTCGTCTATCTACTCTCGCTCGTCTCCGCCGAAAACAATCCTTCGCCGGAAT
>DASUFM010000724.1:0-4588 GCA_036274535.1 Blastocatellia bacterium | reverse complement strand
GCACACACTTCCAAACGTTTCTCGGAGGAAACATATGCGCTGCCGATTTACGCTCGTACTGGTCATTATCGCCCTGTCGACTATCGCTTCGCTGAGCATCGTTTCAGCGGAAAACTGGCCGCAATGGCGGGGCCCCGCGCTCAACGGCGTCAGCGACGAAAAGAACCTGCCGGTCAAATGGACGACCGAAGAGAACATCACCTGGAAACTGGAAATGCCGGGTTGGAGCGGATCGACGCCGATCATCTGGGGCAATTACATCTTTCTCAACGCTTCCGAGGCGGATTCCGGCAGGACGCCCAAAGGCGACATTTACTTCTGGTGTATAGACCGGGCGAAAGGAACCACGCTCTGGAAGAAATTGCTCGGCTCCGGCGACGTGAAATTGCGCAAACAGAACATGTCTTCGCCCTCGCCGGTGACCGACGGGCGCAGCGTCTGGGTCCTGACGGGCACGGGCATCCTGAAAGGCTTCGATTTCAAAGGGAATGAGCTGTGGACCCGCGACATTCAGAGGGAATACGGCAAATTCGGTTTGAACTGGGGATACGCTTCATCGCCGCTGCTTCATGAAGACTCGCTTTACGTCCCGGTGCTGCACGGCATGAAAACCGATGAGCCCTCTTACATACTGCGCATCGACAAGGAGACCGGCAAAACGATCTGGCGCGCCGAACGCCCGACGCCGGCGATCCGTGAATCGCCAGACGCCTATATCACGCCGGCGCTGCTGCGGTACAACGGCGCTATCGAACTGATCATCAGCGGCGGTGATTGCGTCACCGGACATGATCTGGCGACAGGCAAAGAGCTGTGGCGAGCTTACGGCTTGAATCCGGAGAACGATCCCTTTCATCGCATAGTCAACTCGCCGGTAGTTGTGGACGGAATGATTTACGCCGGGTCCAAATCCAAGCCTTATATGGCGCTGCGAGCGGGCGGGCGCGGCGACATCACCGAATCTCACAGGGCCTGGGCCATAGACAACGGGCCCGACGTGCCCACGCCGGTGACCGACGGCAAATATCTATATATGGTGCGGGACAACGGCGGCTTCCTCTGCCTGGACGCCAAGACCGGCAAGGAGATCTACTCGCCGCAGCGTTTGAAGCCGGGAACCTATAGCTCTTCGCCGGTGCTGGCCGACGGCAGGATTTACGCCACCAACGAAGAAGGAACCACCGTCGTAGTCAAAGCCGGTCCTCAGTTCGAAGTCCTGGCCGAGAACGCGCTCAACGATTACACCCTGAGTTCACCGGCGATTTCCGACGGACAGATTTTCATCCGCACGGCGTCGTATCTTTATTGTATAGGCAAGCGCGCGGCGCGCTGATGAGGACAAAACACAAAAAGCACAAAACCATCAACGCATGGTTTTGTGCTTTTTGTGTTTCTTCTTTTGTGCTTTTTGTGTTCTACAGACCTGACACTACCTGGTCGCTTCGTCTTTCGAGATCTGGCCGTCGAGGATCGAGATCACGCGGTGGGCGTGAGCCGCGATGTCGTGTTCGTGAGTCACCAGGATGATCGTATTGCCGCGTTCGTGCAGCACTTCGAGCAACTGCATGATCTCTTCCGAGGTCTTCGAATCGAGGTTGCCGGTCGGTTCGTCGGCAAGAATGATCGAAGGATTGTTGACAAGGGCGCGGGCGATGGCCACGCGCTGGCGCTGTCCGCCCGACAACTCATTCGGCTTGTGGGACATTCGATGCCCGAGGTCCACGGCTTCGAGCGCCTTCTTCGCCATTTCGATCCGCTTCGACGACGGCGCGCCGCTGTAAATCAGCGGCAGTTCGACGTTGTGCAAAGCAGTGGCTCTGGGCAAAAGATTGAAGGTCTGGAAGACGAATCCGATTTCCTTATTGCGGATGTGAGCGAGTTCGTCGTCGTCCATCTGGGAGACCAGCTTGTTATTAAGCCAGTATTCGCCTTTAGACGGCGTATCCAGACATCCGATCAGGTTCATCAGCGTCGATTTGCCTGAGCCCGAAGGGCCGATGATCGCCACGTATTCGTTGCGCCGAATCTCGAATGAGACTCCGCGCAGCGCATGGATCTCTTCATCGCCCATCACATAGGTTTTCCACAAGTTATCGGTTTTGATCAGCGCCTCACGCGCCTTCTCCTGCGAACCGTTCAACGCGGCGTCTTCTTTTTCCATTATTGTCGCTAACATCTGTAATCATCCTCTCGTCAATAGTGGCCGTCGTTATGGGGGCATGGATGCCAGGGGGCGCAGGCATGGGCTCCTGCGCTCCCTGTTATTGCCGGCTTACTTGCCGTCATTATTGGCGGCGCCCGCGGTTTTTTTGTTCTTATCCTCGCGTTTGATCGCCTGGTCGACCTTGAGTGTGCGCAACTGGCGATAAGGTCCGGTGACTATCTCCTGGCCTTCGCTCAGCCCGCTCTTGATTTCGATGTCGTTTTCGCCGGTGATACCGGTTTCGACCGGAGCGAAGACGGTCTTGTCATTCTGGATGACGAAGACGCCTTTGACCGGTTTCTTGTCCTTCGGATTCTGGTTCTGAGCCGCGGCCGGCGCCGGCGTCGCGGCCGGTCCCGTTTTGATCTGATCGGGATCGCGTTCGACCAGGGCCTGTAGCGGAATGGCGATGGCGTTCTCGACGCGATTGGTGCTGATCACGGCGGTCGCCGACATGCCCGGGCGCAGGCGATTACGAACCTCTTCGGTCATATTAACGAGGCGGATGGTGACTTTGAAATCCTTCGCTTCCTGCGAACCGCTGGTAGCGGTCTGGGCTATGGTCTGTCCGGTCCTGGTCTTGGCGGTCTGGGCGATCTCGATGACCTGGCCTTCGATCTCGGCTTCGCCGAGCGCGTCGACTTTGACCTTCGCCTTCTGATCCAGTTTTACGAAGGAGATGTCGGTTTCGTCCACATTGACCTCTACGTTGATGGTCGACATATCCACGATGAGCATCAACGTAGTAGAGGAGAAATTGGCCAGCGCGAATGTGCCGACCTGGACGATCGGGCCGCCGACGACGCCGTCAATCGTGGAGTATTGCGTGGTTTTGCTGAGCAAATCGGTTTGCTGCGCCAGGTTGGCCCGCTGTTGAGCCTCGCGAGCTTTCGCCGCGGCGATCCCTGTTTTCGCCTGATTGACGCGAATCTCCGCGTCCTTGATCTGGACTTCGGCCTGGGCGACGCGGGCTTTCGCCGCATTGACGGAGGCCGTGGCGGAATCGAAGCGCATCTTGGCCGAGTCAAAATTCTGTCGCGTGCCGATGCCGTCTTCGAGGAGGCTGGAAGCGCGTTTGAGTTCGATCTCGGCGTTGTTGCGCTCGACGTTCGAGCGCTCCAGGTCGGCCTGGAAAGTGATGAGCGATGCGCGAGCCGTATTGATGGCGTTCTCCGCCGTGCTCAGCGTGGAGAGCTGGTTTTGAACTTCAGCCTGCTGGGCCGCCAACCCGGCTTTCTGGACATCGGTCTGGCTCTGAAGCTGCGTGGGATCTACCTTGAGCAGCGGTGTGCCCTTCTTGACCAGATCGCCTTCCTTGACGAAAACGTCCGTGACGCGGCCGGTGACTTCTGATTGCAGACTGATGAACTGGGGCGGGCGGACTTCGCCGTTGGCGGTTACTTTGGCTTCGAGCACAGGTCGCTTCGCGACCTTGGCCGTCTGGACTTCCGGCAACTCGCTTCGCCGTGAGATGCTGACCCCGATGATCACGCCGATCACCACGACGGCGCCGGCCCCTATAAGTATCTTTTTGTTTCTGGACAGAGCCATAACTTTGCTAGATGCCTCCCCCCCCGAAGGATGAAAAAAATCCTGTGTGCGGTATTTTTTGTGTCTAGTCGTCTTTTCTGGTGGAAACTATTCAACCGACACCGTTATACGCAGCCTTGTTCACCTGTGTTTCAACAACATGTGAAAAGATGTGACAAAAAATGAACCGCCATTGTACGGACTGCCCGCGGCGCCACACAAGCCGGCAACCATTAATGCCCCGCAATTGGGCATAAACAAAACGCCCCGGTCCCCGGATTCATTAACAGCCCGGCGGATTTTCCTTCACGCGCATTTACACGCCGCGGCGTTAGGACTACTCTATCGACGGCCATATCAGCCAGATTCGATCCGGCCGCGGCCTGTGGCGGCGCGAATGACCGATAGGCCACCCCACAACCGCTCTAACATTTCGGCCCCGATCGGCGCAACCAAAGCTTGTTGGGATGCCTGCCAACACTTGCGTAACGCGCCACCCCAGGCCCCGGAGGAATACAAAAATGTCGCACTCTGCCCAAATGGTGGCGCGCCTCGTTGATTTACCTCTTATGCTCGCCAAACGGCCATATACCCAGAAAGAGTTAGTGGAGCATTTCAATACTGACCGTAAAACAATCAAAAGCAGCATTAATGCTCTGAAAACCCATTACAAGATCGTCGAGAGGCATGAAGGCCGCAACGTTTTCTATCACATCGTTGGCGGGAAGAGACTCAATTTCACTCCACTTGAGGTGGCGGCGCTGTTGCTGGCTCAGGAGGCCATCGGCGCGACCAGCCTGACCGCGATTAGCTCTCCTTTTGCGCTGCACGCCAGGTCGCTGCTGCAAAAGGTGC
>DASUFM010000723.1:0-11812 GCA_036274535.1 Blastocatellia bacterium | reverse complement strand
CTGGCCGGCTCCGTCGAGTACAACACCGACCTGTTCGACCAGGCCGCGGTCGAGCGGATGATGGAGCGTTACGAGGCTCTGTTGCGCAGCGCCGTGTCTCAACCGGATGCCCGCTTAAACGCGCTGGAATTGCTCTCTGGTAAGGAGCGTCATGGGCGGCTCCTCGCCGCGCAAAACCGGGAAGACGCGGCCCGCAGAAGATTCACGCGCCCCAAAAACTGACGCGCGTAAAGCGCCGGCGCGCGCCGGTTGGCGCATATCCAACTCTCCAAAACATGATCATGGTCCCGGAAAACGAAATCATCGAAGGTTTTCGCCTAACTCCGCAACAATCGCGCTTGTGGACCATGCCGCCTGCCCCCGAAGCGTATCGCGCTCAGGCCGTCTGGACGCTCAATGGCGCTCTTGACGCGTCTCGATTGCAACGGGCGCTTCATGAAGTGGTTAAGCGGCATGAAATTTTGCGAACCACGTTCGCATCGTTGCCCGGCGTGCGATATCCGGTTCAAGTCATTGGCGAAGACGCTTCCTTTCAATATCGCGAGATTTTGGTGGATGGGATGCGGGAATTGCCCGAAGCCGCGCTGGCGCGTCGTTCCATGGAGGAGATCGAACATGCGTCGCTGGAGGAGGCTCAGTCCGTCTTCGGCAATCAACATGGGCCGCTTTTACACGTATGTCTGCTGAAACTGGCGCCGCGTAGTCATGCATTGATCGTTACCTTGCCGGCTCTATGCGCTGATAGCCGGTCATTAAGCCGGTTGATAGACGAGGTCGGCGGTTTATACGCCATAATGGGCGAAGCGCAGACGGAAAGCGCGCTCGCTGGCGATCCGGTCCAGTATGCGCAGTTTTCCGAATGGCAAAACGAATTGCTGGCTGACGCATCGCTGGACGGAGAGGACGGGCGCGCTTATTGGCGTAACCAGCGGTATGGCGCGATGCAGTCGTTGTGTTTGCCCGAACAGAATAGCGCGGATCCGTTGACGGGAACGGCTGAAGCGCTGCAGGTCATCAGGCTTGGAAGAGAAGCCCTGGAGCGTCTCGAATCACTGGCTGGAGCGCAGTCGGCGACATTGGAGACTCTTTTATTGGCCGCATGGTATGCGTTGATTTGGAGACTGGCGGGGCAAAGACGCATCACGCTTGGTTATCATTGTGATGGCAGGAAGTATGAGGAGTTAGCCGGCGCGTTGGGACTGTTCGCCAAATGGACGCCGGCGACTTGCGAACTGGCGGAGGATTACAGGTTTGACGAACTCCTGCGGGAGACCGAACGCATCATCAGTGAAGCGCAGCGGTGGCAGGAGTATTTTGCGTGGGAGGAGTCCCTGGAAGGCGCGGCCTCGGCGCTCGCCTATGCGGCGGGCGCCGGGGCCGTGGACGCTTCATTGGCGCGCGTTGGGGCTGAAGGCCAGGGCGGTAATGAAGCAGGCGGCGAACCGGCGGTCGCAGAACGCTTCTTCTCTCTGGGATTCAAGTATGAAACGCGCGACGAACCTCATTGGGGCGTGGGACTGGAAGTCAAACTGTTCCGCCAGCAAATCAACACGGATCGCTTTTATCTCTACCTGACATGCGCCCCGGCCGGCGAGTCTCTTGACCTGGAGTTTCACTATCACAATCGAGCTTTCACCGCCGAGGCTGTCGCCAGGCTCGCCGACCAGTACATAACGCTCCTGCGGCATGCGGAGCGCGCCGGGCCTGGCATCACGATAGACGAACTGGAACTGCTCAGCTCTGCCCAAAGAAAACAGGTTCTCTACGATTGGAACCAGACAAACAGCCTCTTTCCACATGAGAAATCGGTGCGCCTGTTGATCGAAGAGCAGGTTGCGCGCACGCCCACATCCACGGCGCTGGCTTCGACCGCCGAAAGCCTGACTTATGAGGAACTGAACCGGCGCGCCAACATGCTGGCGCACTACCTCATTTCTATCGGCGTCGGACCGGAGAAGAGGGTGGGGATTCTGCTCGACCGATCAGTGGAAATGTTTGTCGCTCTCCTAGGCGCGCTCAAGGCGGGCGCCGCTTATGTTCCACTGGAAGTCGATGACGGATCGCGCAGGTCGCGACACATGCTGTCGGACGCGGGGCTTTGCGCGCTGCTTACGCAAGAGCGTCTGGCGGGAAGTTTACCGGAGCATGTGGGACAGGTGGTATGTCTGGACAGTCAGTGGACGCAACTCGCCGCCCATCCAGACAGGAACCCGGCGCGCCGTGAGGCGCCGGATAACCTTATGTACGTGATTTACACGTCTGGTTCGACCGGCCTGCCCAAAGGCGCGCTCATTACGCACCGCGGCGTGACCAATTACCTGCATTGGAGCGCGGGCATATACGCGGTGGGACGACCGATCAACGCGCTGGTCCACTCGCCAATCGCCTTCGATCTGACGGTGACGAGCGTTTATACGCCATGGCTGGTGGGGGGATGCGTGTTGCTGGCGGAAGAGGGGGAGGGGGCGAGCGCTTTGATTAACGGGTTGCGGCGTCATGGGGCCGTGAACGGTCTTTTGAAGCTGACGCCGGCGCATCTTGAAGCTATGCGCCAGGAATCGTCGCATGGCGTGGTCGGCGGGATTGGAGAGGTTCTGGTCATCGGCGGGGAGGCTTTATTTGGTGAGACGGTTAAGCGCTGGCGGGAACGATATCCGGAACTGCGTATTATCAATGAATATGGCCCGACGGAGACAGTCGTCGGATGCTGTGTTTACGAACTTCCGCCTGACTATGAGCGGTCCGGCGCCGTTCCAATTGGACGACCGATCGCCAACAGCGAGATGTATGTGCTGGATGAAAAGCGTCGTCCGGCGCCGATTGGCGTTGTGGGGGAGATATATATCGGCGGCGCCGGACTGGCGCGCGGTTATCACCATCGCCCGGACCTTACCGCGGAGAAGTTTGTACCGCATCCTTTTAGCGCCGAAGGGGGAGAGCGCTTGTACAGGACGGGTGATCTGGGCCGGTATCTGAGCGATGGAAACATAGAATATGTGGGACGCATAGATGAGCAGGTGAAGGTGCGTGGACATCGTGTCGAGCCCGGAGAGATAGAAGCGGTTCTGTTGGAGCGCGAGGGCGCGCGCGAAGCGCTGGTGATCGCTCATGCGGGCGAGCCTGAAGGGCCGAACGCCGGGACGCGCGGTCCCAGCCGTTTGATAGCCTACGTTGTGGGCGATGAGGCGTTGACGGCGAGTGAATGGCGCGCCTATCTGCGAGAGAGGCTGCCGGATTACATGATCCCCTCAGCGTTCATCGCGCTTGACCGGATGCCGCTCGCCCGAAACGGCAAGGTAGACAGACGCGCATTGCCGGCTCCGGAACAGGCGCGGGCGGGGAGCCGCGAGCCGCTCGCCGCGCCACATGGCTTCATCGAAGAGGTTCTGGTGAGCATCTGGGCTGAAGCGCTGCAGGTGGAGCCGATCGGCATCCACGATAATTTCTTCGATCTGGGCGGTGATTCGATGCGCAGCATACAGGTCTGCGCGCGGGCGCAGCGAAAGGGCCTGAATATCTCTCACGATCAGATCTTTCAATATCAGACGATCAGTCGGCTTGCGCAGGAGGTCGGTTTCGCCGGTGTGGACAGAGTTTCAGCCGCCCGTCCCGGCCCCTTCAGTTTAATTTCGGAAGAGGATCTCAAGCGTATGCCGGACGGCGTAGAGGACGCTTATCCTCTCGCCATGCTGCAGGCCGGGATGGTTTTTCACAGCGAGTTCAACCCCGACGCAGCCATCTTCCATGACCAGCACAGTTTTCATCTGCACGCCCGTTTCGATCCATCAGTGATGGAAAGAACCCTGCGTGAAGTCATGGAACGGCACGCGGTCCTTCGCGCTTCGTTTGAATTGAGTCTTTTCACCCAACCTCTCCAACTGATCCACAAGTCGGTCACAATCCCCTTCACTGTGGAGGATCTGCGCCATTTGCCGGCGGAAGCGCATGAGCAGGCTATCGCCGCATGGATGATCGATGACAAGAAACAGCGCTTCGCCTGGACTCTGGCGCCGCTGCTGCGGTTTCACGCGCATCGTCGAACGGATGAATCCTTCCAGTTCACGATGAGCTTTCACCACGCGATACTGGATGGCTGGAGCGCGGCTTCGCTGCTGACGGAGTTGTTCAAGCGTTATCTCGCTTTGTTGGAGGACCCTGCGTCGCCGGGCGAAGCGCCGCTGGCGGCCTCATTTCGTGACTTTGTGGCCTTGGAGCAGGCGGCGCTCGCCTCGGAAGATTGCCGTCAATATTGGAAAAAGCAGCTCGCGGATGTGACGATCCACAGATTACCGCGTCTGCCGGAGACCAGACCGTCCGGCGTGGTTCCTGTCAAAGTGAGCGACGTCATCATTCCGGCCGAGGTCTCCGACGGATTGAAGAAACTGGCGCGGGCGGCTGGCGTGCCTTTCAAGAGCGTCTTGCTGGCCGCGCATATGAAAGTGATGAGTCTGCTTGCCGGGACGACGGATGTTGTGAGCGGCCTTGTTTTTAACGGTCGCCCGGAAGAGACGGATGGAGACCGCGCGTTGGGGCTTTTTCTGAACACATTGCCTTTCCGGTTGAATCTTACCGGCGGGACATGGCGTGAACTCGTGGAGCGGACGTTTGAAGTGGAGCGTGATTCGTTGCCTTTCCGGCGCTATCCGCTGGCTGAATTACAACGCATAGGAACCGGGCAGCCATTGTTCGAGAGCTCGTTTAATTTCATGCACTACCACATTTACAACACCGTGGGCGAATTGAAGGATGCGCAACTGCTCGGCTACAGGGGTTATGAAGAGACGAACTTTACGCTCACGGCGAACTTCTCGCTGGATCTGGTCTCCGGCAATACACATCTGGGACTCAATTACCATCCGACGGAGCTAACGGACCAACAGCTTCAAGTGATCGGTGGCTATTATCTATCCACCTTGACCGCAATGGCGACTGAGCCTCAATCGCGTTACGGGTCGCATTGCGCGCTCTCCGCCCGTGAAACGCAACAACTGTTAATCGAATGGAATCAGACGGCGACGGAGTACCAGCAGGAGGGTTTCATACACCAGATGTTCGAGGCGCGGGCGGAGCGAACGCCCGACCATGTCGCCGTCATCTGCGGACCAGACCGGATCTCTTACCGTCAGCTCAATGACCGCGCCGACCGCCTCGCCCTCCGGCTCCGCCGCCTTGGAGTCAAACCGGAAGTCCGCGTCGCCATCCTGGCTGAGCGCTCCATAGAGTTGGTGGTCGGGTTGCTGGGGATACTGAAGGCCGGAGGGGCCTATGTGCCGCTCGATCCCACATATCCGGCGGAGCGATTAAGGGCGATGGTGGAGGATTCGGCGGCCAGAGTAATGCTGGTCGGAGCGGGGCTGAAGGAGTCTGCGCCAGCCCATAATGGTGAACTGATTGAACTCGGCGGCGAGGACAGTGAATCTGATTGGAGTGAAGAGAAGGCGCTTGTATATGGGCTGCGCGCGCAGGCTGAGTTGGAAGATGAGAACGTGGCGTATGTAATCTACACATCGGGCTCGACCGGACGCCCGAAAGGCGTGATGAACACGCATGGCGCTATTCGCAATCGCCTGCTGTGGATGCAGGAAATATATCAGTTAAACGAATCAGACCGAGTTTTGCAGAAGACACCTTATAGTTTCGATGTTTCGGTGTGGGAGTTCTTCTGGCCCCTCATGTTCGGCGCGCAACTGGTTATGGCGCGACCTGGCGGACACCTGGACAGCCGGTATCTTGCGGAGGTGATCCGTGAGAAAGAAGTGACTGTGCTGCACTTTGTTCCGTCGATGTTGAGCGTTTTCATAGAAGAAGAAGGCGTCGCCGAATGTCGCAGCGTAAGACAGATCATCAGCAGCGGAGAGGCTTTGAGTGGACGTCTGGCGAGGCGCGCGCAGGAGCGTATGCCGTGGGCGAAACTGGATAATCTTTACGGTCCCACGGAAGCGGCGGTCGATGTGACGCGGTGGCGATGCGGGCCCGTGAGCGAGACCATTCCAATAGGGCGGCCGATCGCCAACATAGAGCTGTACATTCTGAACGAATCGGGAGGGCTGGCGCCGATAGGAACGCCAGGTGAGTTGTTCATTGGCGGAGTTGGATTGGCGCGTGGCTATGACAACCGCGCGGATTTGAGCGCCGAAAAGTTTACGCCGCATCCATTCAGCCACCAGCCGGGCGCGCGTCTGTATCGGACGGGTGATCTGGCGCGGTATCTGGCTGATGGACAGATAGAGTATCTGGGACGCCTGGATCATCAGGTGAAGATCCGCGGAAACCGCATCGAATTGGGGGAGATAGAGGCGGCGCTGCTCCAGCATGATGAGGTGCGTGAGGCGGTGTTGATGGCGCGGGAATCCAGGCCGGATGGAGATTTACATGTGGTGGCTTATTTCGTCCCTGAAAACGGGCCGGAAAACACGAATGACTCCGTGGCCCCAAGCGCGTTGCGCGAGTTTCTGCGGAGCCGGCTGCCTGAGTTCATGGTTCCTTCCTACTTTGTGCCTTTGAAGACGCTTCCGCTAACGCCGAACGGCAAAATAGACCGACGGGAGTTGCCTGCGCCGCATACGCTTGAAGACGCGCGCAGGGCGTATGCGACCGATTACGTCGCTCCACAAAGCGATACGGAAAAAACGCTGGCGGAGATCTGGGCCAATGTCCTGGGAGTCGCGCGGATCGGAACCAATGACAACTTTTTCGACCTGGGAGGCCATTCGTTGATCGCTACACAGGTTATTTCCCGTTTGCGAGACGCCTTCCATGTCGCTCTACCGTTACGCGTTCTCTTTGAAACTCCGACTGTGGCGACTCTGGCCGCAATGATCGATCGAGAACGAAAGCGGTCAACGACCGCGGATCCGGCGGACGGTCAACTGACGATCGCTTCGCAGGGCGCGACTGATATAGACAAGATGTTGGAAGAGTTGGAATCGCTTTCGCCGGATGAGGCGGAGGCTTTGTTGAGCGGTGAACGATATGGATAGCACGATGAGCGACATGGAAATCGAGGGGATCGCGATTATCGGAATGGCGGGCCGTTTTCCGGGGGCGCGCAATGTTGACGAATTCTGGCGCAACCTGCGCGATGGGGTGGAATCCATCACCTTCTTTACCCATGAGGAATTGGCGGCCAGCATTCCTCTCGAACGGCTCAACAATCCCAATTACATCAAAGCCAACGCCGTATTGGAAGACGCCGACATGTTTGACGGAGCCTTCTTCGGTTTTAATCCGAGAGACGCCGAGATATTGGACCCACAACAGCGCGTCTTTCTGGAATGCGCATGGGAAGCCATCGAATCCTCCGGATACAATCCGGACCTGTATGACGGCGTGATCGGCGTTTTCGGCGGAGTCGATCTGAGCAGTTACTTGATGAACATTTTCTCCAACCAGGATATCGTGGCCTCGGTGGGCGCGTTGCAGGCGATCATGAGCAACGACAAGGATCATCTGTGCACGCGCGTTTCGTATAAGCTGAATCTGAAGGGGCCGAGCGTCTGCGCTCAGAGCGCCTGTTCAACATCGCTGACCGCCGTTCACCTCGCTTGCCGGAGTTTGCTCAATTATGAATGTGATATGGCGCTGGCGGGCGGGGTTTCGATTAAGTGGCCGCAACGCGCGGGCTATTTATATGAGGAGGCCAGCATAAACTCTCCGGACGGGCGCTGTCGGGCCTTTGACGCCAAAGCCAGGGGGACCATCGGCGGCAATGGCGCCGGAGTGGTTGTTTTAAAGCGGCTGGCCGACGCGCTGGCTGACGGCGACTGCGTTCAGGCTGTGATTAAAGGCTCGGCGATGAACAATGATGGGGCGCAGAAGGTCAGTTATACCGCGCCGAGCGTTGACGGCCAATCTGAGGTGATCGTCATGGCGCAGGAGATGGCCGGAGTCGATCCAGCGACGATCACTTACATCGAAGCGCATGGGACCGCCACTGAGATTGGAGACACGATAGAGATCGCGGCGCTCACCAAGGCTTTTCGCGCCAGAACCGACAAGGTCGGATATTGTGGAGTCGGTTCGGTGAAAACCAACATCGGGCATCTGGACGCCGCCGCCGGCATCGCCGGATTGATTAAGACCACGCTGGCGCTCAACCATAAGATGTTGCCGCCCAGCCTGCACTTCACGGAACCCAACCCCAACATAGATTTCGCGAGCAGCCCGTTCTACGTCAACGCTGAGTTAAAAGAGTGGAATTCCCAGGGAGGGCCGCGTCGCGCGGGCGTCAGTTCTTACGGGATGGGAGGAACCAATGTACATCTGGTGGTCGAAGAGTTCACGCCTGATGACCGATCGCGGGACGCCAGAGACTGGCAGTTGCTCATCCTTTCAGCCCGGACCGAAGCCGCGCTGGATAAAATGACGGTCAATCTGAGAGAGCATTTGTCTCAGCGCCCGGACTCCAATCTGGCTGATGTCGCTTACACATGTCAGGTCGGACGCAAGGCGTTCAAATATCGTCGCGCGCTCGTGTGTCGCGACGTCGCTGAGGCTGTCAATTCTCTGGAGGCGATGGACTCCAGACGCGTTCTGAGTGGCGCGGCTGATGGCGGAAAGCCGCGGGTCGCGATGATGTTCTCCGGGCAAGGGACACAGTACGCCAACATGGGATTGGAACTGTATCGCTCCGAAAAAGTCTTTCGCCAGGAGGTTGATCGGAGCGCGGAGATTTTGCGTCCGCGCCTGGGCCTTGATCTGCGAGAAGCGCTCTATCCGCGCGAAGACCAGATGGCGGAAGCCGATGAGAAGCTCACGCAAACTTTTATCACACAGCCGGCCTTGTTCGTCATTGAGTATGCGCTGGCGCGCTGGTTTCAAAGCCTCGGGGCGCCGCCTGAAGCGATGATCGGTCACAGCATAGGCGAGTATGTGGCGGCCTGTCTGTCCGGCGTGTTTTCGCTGGAGGACGCTTTGCGATTGGTGGCGGCGCGCGGACGTTTGATGCAGGACCTGCCCGGTGGCGCCATGCTGGCCGTCCAGATCGCCGAGAAAGATCTTCAGCCGTGGCTCAATGAAAATGTTTCGCTGGCGGCGGTCAATGGGCCCTCATTGTGCGTGATCTCCGGCCCGCATGAAGCCATCGATGCCGCGCAGGCCGAATTGACAGAGCGGAACATCGGCTGCCGCCGGCTGCATACCTCGCATGCTTTCCATTCGCCCATGATGGAGCCAATTCTGCAGCCATTCATCCAACAGTTGGAACAGGTATCGCTGAAGGCTCCGCAAATTCCATTCATCTCCAATGTGACCGGCGTATGGATAACGGAAGCCGAAGCGACAAGCCCTGAATATTGGGCGCGGCATCTGCGTCAACCAGTGCGTTTCAGCGCCGGAGCGGCGGAACTGGCGCAGGATCCGCGCCGCGTTATGCTTGAGGTCGGCCCGGGGCAGACGCTCTGCACGCTGGTTCGTCAACAGCGGAACCGCCCCGCCGCGCAAGCGCTGATCCCTTCGTTGCGTCCGCCACAGGAACGCCAATCAGACATGGCTTTCACGCTGACGGCGCTGGGCAAGCTCTGGCTGGCCGGGGTGGAAGTGGATTGGCGAGCCTTTCACCAAGAGGAGCGCCGGCGCCGCGTCTGTCTGCCGGCGTATCCTTTTGAGCGACAACGTTACTGGATCGAACTGGCGAGGAACTCCGACGCCGGCGCCGCGCGACCACAGGCGGCAGGTAAGCGAGCGGATATTGCGGACTGGTTCTATGCTCCTTTGTGGAAACAAACGGCCCCGCAGCCGCAGGCGAAACCGGAGCCGCCGCGAGGGACGCACTGGTTGCTGGTGGGCGCCCAAGACGGATTGATGGGGCAAGTCGCTCAGCGGCTCAGGGAACTCAGCCAGAATGTTGTCGTTGTGGCGCATGACGCTGAGCAATCCGAATTCGGCGCCGGCGATTATTCGGTCGATCCGGGAAGTCCGGACGGCTATTATCAGATTCTTCGCGGGTTGGAGACGCGCGACTGCCTGCCGCAGGTGATACTGCATTTTGGCAGCCTCGCGCCGCTTGAGCCGGCCGAATCCCGTCAGGCGCTTTTCCGCCGAGCGCAGGAGAAAGGCTTCTACAGTCTGCTCAATCTGACAAAAGCCATCGGGCGCATCAACGCCGGCGACGCTCTGCAAATCGGAGTCATTTCCAGCGGTCTTCACGATGTGACGGGACAGGAAGAGATAATCCCCGAAAAAACGACCGTGCTCGGTCTGTGCAAGGTTATCCCGCAGGAATATCCGAACATCGTTTGCCGCAGCATCGATCTGCCACTTGAAGTGGATCTGACCGCATTCAGACCTGAGGCGCTAGATCAGCTTATAGCTGAGATGAGAGTGGAATCCGCTGATCTGATCATCGCCTATCGCGGCCATGGCCGTTGGCGCCGTTGGATACAGACGTTTGATCCAGTGCGTTTGCCAGCGCCGCCCGCGCGCTCCGCGCGCCCCGCGCAGATGGATGATTCGGCGCCGGTGATACATGGGTTGCGAGAAGGTGGAGTTTACCTGATTACAGGTGGGCTTGGCGGCGTTGGCATGGCCCTGGCTGAACATTTCGCCCGCGCGGCTCGGGCCAGGCTCGTCCTGATCGGTCGCTCCGAGTTTCCGCACAGAGATGATTGGCCGAAGTGGCTTGCGGAGCGCGGCGATCAGGACGCCACCAGCGTCAGGATCAGAAGGCTGCAGATGTTTGAAGAACTGGGCGGCGCGGTCACTGTGTTGAGCGCCAATGTGGCCGACAGAGGAAGAATGCAGGAGGTTATCGATGAGATTTACGAACGTTTTGGGGCGCTTCATGGCGTGGTTCACGGCGCTGGCATAAACGGTGAACGATCGGTGCGCGCCATCTCGGAGACTGGCCCGGCCGAATGCGAATGGCACTTCGAACCGAAGGTCTTCGGACTTCAGACGCTCTCTGAAGTGTTGCAAGGCAGAGAGTTGGATTTCTGTCTGCTGCTCTCTTCGTTATCAGCGGTGTTGGGTGGATTAGGCTTTACGGCTTACAGCGCCGCCAACATCTACATGGATGCGTTCGTTCAACAGCAAGCGAGAACAAGCGCGATCCTCCCGCTCCCTCCGATCTCCCCCACGCCCCCTACGCCCCCTATGCCCCCTATGCCCCCTATGCCATGGATCACCGTGAACTGGGACGGCTGGCTGTTGTCGGAAGAGGGGCTAGCGAGCAACATCGGGGCTGCGCTTGAGGCGCTATCGATGACGCCTGCCGAAGGCGCGGCGGCGTTTGATCGTATTCTTGGTTCGCCTGGTTTGACGCAGGTAGTGGTCTCGACCGGCGACCTGCGCTGGCGAATGGAGCGGTGGCTGAGACCTGGCGCGTCAGAGGCGGCGCTCCGCCACGATGTTGAGTCGGCGGGCTCTCTCTACCCCAGACCGGAATTGGCGACCGACTATGTGGCGCCAGCCACGTCGATTGAGATGACCATTGCCGACACATGGCGGGAGTTGCTTGGGATCGAACAAATAGGCGTTCGCGATAACTTCTTCGAACTCGGCGGCCACTCGCTTCTGGCCACTCAACTCGTTTCGCGGATGCGAAAACTCTTCGATGTGGAACTGCCACTACGCCGATTCTTCGAGACGCCGACGATTTCAGACCTGGCCGAGATAGTGCTGCTGAGTCAGGCTGAACAACTCGGCGCGGAGAAACTGGCCGAATTATCGGAAGAGATCCAATCCCTTTCGGAAGAAGAGTTGAAAGAATTACTGGAAGGCGAAAAGCAGATCCTCTCGAAGGACGCAGGCCATTAATCCGCAAAGAGCCTTCATATGATTTCAGCCACGAATGAACACGAATATTCACGAATGG
>DASUFM010000722.1:0-4355 GCA_036274535.1 Blastocatellia bacterium | reverse complement strand
TGAAGACGACGCTACAAATATTTCCCTAGGAGAAACCCATTCATGAAACAAAGAATCGTCGCCATGCGCTATGTGCTCAGCATGCTGGCCGTTAGCGCCGCGCTTTCTCTCGTTTGTTTTGCGCAACAGTTTTCAGGCGTCGCCACGCGCCCTGTGGCTCTCGGGTCCAGAATCGCGCCTGTTGATCCCGTCGCTACATTAGTCGCTGATTGGACGCGCGCCAAGGAATACACCAAAGAATATCTGGACGCGATGCCGGAAGACGGCCTGGGCATCAAGCCCACTCCGGAAGTCCGGAGTTTCGCCGAGCAGATGCTGCATCTGGCCAGCGCCAATTTTTTCTTTATTTCTACCGCAACTGGAATCGCCAACCCATACCAGGGCAAAGACCTGGAAAAAATGGAGGAGCTCAAGACCAAAGCGGCTCTGACAAAGATCGTCATGGAAAGCTATGACTTCGTGATCAACGCCGCTAAAAGCGTGGATCTGAAGAAAGCGGACGAGCCGATTAAATTCTTCAACAGGTTCGATACAACGCGCCGCGGCGCATGGAGCAAAGCCTTCGAACATCAAACCCATCACCGAGGCCAAACTACCGTCTACCTGAGATTGAAAGGCGTCAAGCCACCGCAAGAGAAGCTGTTTTGATCCACGGGAAGCGGGGAGACAAGGAGAATGAAATTTCTTTTCCCCTTGTTTCCCTGTCTCTTTGTCCCCTTGTCTCCTTGTCTCCTTCCCACTTCCCTCCTTGCATCTCCCGCCCGCATCTTTCAAGATTAATCCAGATGCGAATCACCGAAATTTTCTATTCGATTCAGGGCGAATCGTCATTCGCCGGCCTGCCGTGTGTTTTTGTGCGGCTGACGTGGTGTAATCTGCGCTGCTCGTGGTGCGACAGCGAATACACGTTCACCGGCGGCGTCGAGATGTCTATCGATGAGGTGATGGAAAAGGTTCGCGGTTACGGCTGCAGGCTGGTGGAAATCACCGGCGGCGAGCCGCTGGTTCAAAAGCGCGAATGCGCGGAACTCTCGCGCCGGCTCTGTGATGAAGGCTATACCGCGCTGGTCGAGACCGGCGGCGGTCTCGACGCAAGCGCTCTGGACCCGCGCGCAATTAAGATTCTGGACGTGAAATGTCCGGGCAGCGGCGAAGCGCATCGAAACCATTGGGCGAACCTCGAACGTTTGAATCCTCGCGATGAAATCAAGTTCGTAATCAGGGATCGCGCCGATTTCGACTACGCGCTCGGCGTGATCGAAAAATACGGGCTCAATGAGCGCGAGCCACAGGTGTTGTTCTCTCCGGTCTGGGGCGAGGTCGAGTTAAAAGACCTGGCAGCCTGGGTTCTGGAATCGGGCGCCAACGCGCGAATGCAATTGCAACTGCACAAATACATTTGGGGGCCTGATGTGAAAGGCGTTTGAGCGCCACCTCAAACATTGGAAGAAGCGTTTAGAATACAGGTTTCAGCTTGCAGACTTGGAGTCAAAGCCGGCTAAAGCAGGTACTCCAAACGCTCTCTTGTAATCGGCGCGAAAAATGCCGAAAAACTGTAGTTTATATTAAGCTATGAACACTAATCCGCAATTAGCAGTCGTATTAGCGAGCGGCGGAATGGACAGCCTCGTAACGACGGCTGTCGCGGCGCGGGAATGCGAGCTGGCGATGCTGCACATCAGCTACGGCCAGCGCACTGAAAAGCGCGAATTGAAGGCCTTCAACGACATCGCCGATTTCTACAAGGCCGGACATCGAATGGCGGCCGGCATCGCGCATCTGGCCAAAATCGGCGGCTCGTCATTGACCGATCACAGTATGGAAGTCAGCCGGGCCGACCTCGAATCCAAGGAGATTCCCACTTCATACGTCCCATTCCGCAATGCGCACATGCTGTCGATCGCCACTAGCTGGGCCGAGGTCATCGGCGCCGGCCTGATCTACATCGGCGCGGTCGCCGAAGACAGTTCGGGCTATCCCGATTGCCGTCCCGAATTTTATGAGGCGTTCCAGCGCGCGATAGACGTGGGGACGAAGCCCGAAACGAAAATCGAGATCGTTACGCCCGTCATCCGGCTTCGGAAAAGCGAGATCGTGAAGCTGGGCGTCGAACTCGGCGCGCCGCTGGAATTGAGCTGGTCATGTTACAAACGCGAAGACGTGGCCTGCGGAGAGTGCGACAGTTGCGCGTTGCGGCTCCGCGGATTCCGAGAGGCGGGTTCGCGCGATCCCCTTCCCTACATGATTGAAATCTGATTTTGCGGCGGCTAGAATCTCCCCCGGCTTGATATACAAGTAATCCGGAATTCACTTTAGTAACACAACCAAACGTAACCAGAGGGGTCTGGGCGCTGTCTTTGATCATGCGCATGGTGCGTGAACGCTGGCGAAAGGTTCCGGCGAAATATCCGCCGATTCCGCATCCGAAACCGCATTCAAAACGGTTGTGGGCGCTTCAACAGTTTAAGAACCAGACGGAGGACAGAAATGAAGATCAAACATCTAATGTCGGCGTTTGCAGGCTGCGCGGTTATCGCGCTCGCGTCGCTGACCGCCTCGGCCCAGGTGGGCAGGCTCGAAGGCGACGTCGTCAAAGCCGACACGAAAGAGCCGATAGTCGGCGCCGAGGTTCAGATCGTACGCACAGACATCAAAGGCAACTACCCGGTCAAGACCGATAAGAAGGGCCACTTCCTGCACGCGGGCGTTCCGTATGTCGGCACATACACCATTATTGTTTCGGCGCCCGGATGCCAGCCTGATTTCGCGACCGCCATTAAAGGCTCGCATGCCGAGCCGATCAATTTCGCGCTGCATCCCGGCGACGGGCGCAAGCCGACGCTCGCCGAAGTGCAGGGTATGCAGGCCAGCGCGCCGAAAGGCGGCCAGCCGATGAGCGCGGCTGAGCAGAAGAAGGCGATGGAAGATTACGCAAAGAAGAAGGAGGAAGTCGAAGCCAAGAACAAGAAGATGATGGAAGAGCATGAGGCCATGAAGAAGCATTTCGAATCCGGCCAACAGCTCATGGCGGCGAAAGACTGGAACGGCGCGGCCAATGAATTCGGCGAAGCCTCCAAGCTCGACGCCGAACAGCAGGCAGTCTGGCAGGGACTCGCGCTGGCGCTCTACAACCGAGGCGTCACCAGTTTCAACGAGTACTCAAAAAATGTGTCGGATACGGCTAAGCGCGACGCCGCCAAACAGGATTTCAACGACTCGATCAACTCCATCGGCAAGGCGCTGGCCCTGGTCGAACTTTCGCTGAATGACCCACAGAAGGGCCCGGCTGCGAAAAAGAGCAAACTGGCGTATTTGAAATCCAGGGGCGACGCCGAATACCTGCTCGCGTCCAAATTGAACGTGGTTGAGATGGCTGACGCCGCTGTGAAAGACTACAAAGAGGCCGCCACCCTCGCTGAAACACCCGCTGATAAGACATCCTTCGAGTTGAAGGCCGCCCAGACGCTATACGACGCAAACAAAATGGATGAGGCGATCGTCGCCTATCAGGCGCTGCTTCAAACCGACGCCAATAACGTAGAGGCGCTCTACTGGCTTGGCCTGGGATACGCTTCTCTGGGCAAATTCCAGGAATCCGCCGACACTCTGCAAAAGTTCATTGACACGGCCCCGGCCACCGACTCACGCGTCGAGAGCACGAAAGCCGTGATCAAAGACCTGGTCGTCGGCAACAACCTTCAGCCGCCCAAATCGAATACGAAAGCCAAGGCGACGAAGAAGAAGCCGTAACGGCGCTGTCTATTCAATCAAGCTACGAAAGCCCGCGGGAGAATTTAACGCCTCCCGCGGGCTTTTATTCATGGCGATTCCATTTACTCGAAACGTAAACCGGGCTTCCAGGCCGCCGTAAACGGGATCTCGACCGTCAATTCCCCCAGCGGAATCCGCAAAAGAACTTCTCTCGCTTCCGTCTCACGATAATAGTAGATCATTCCTCCGGTCTGTGAGCCGGGGAGCAAGATGGCGGGTTTGAGGGCCGCGCTCACAATTCGCCTTCTGGCGCCTTCGGCGTTCTTGCGGATACTGTCAGATTGAGACGCCGCCGCATTACGCGCAGGGTAATCCGCCTCGATTTTGGTCACCACGCCAATTCTGGTATTGACCGTTACGGCCGGCTTTGTCGGATCATTTATGGGTTCAGGGTTAGGGTTGACTTCGGTCACTGGAACATGTTCGACCACGGTCCTGGAGGAGTTCGCCCCCGCCGATTTGATACGGTCGGTCAAACCATTGTCACAGTTCACACATTGCTCTATAGTTCGCGCACTGATCAACATCATTTAAGCTCGACTTTGTCCTTTTTGTGGCGCTGGCGCAAGCGCCAGCGCCACAAA
>DASUFM010000721.1:0-5915 GCA_036274535.1 Blastocatellia bacterium | reverse complement strand
GAGTATCTATCGTTGGAACGAGTGAAGGAGACCGCGCGCGAAGTGGCTGGAGATCGTCATAACTTCAAAGTAGTCCAATTGCCGTTCAACCTGGCGATGACCGAGGCTTTCACGGACGCCAATCAAACGCTCGAAGGCGAGAAGGCCACGTTTCTGGAAGCGGCGGCCGGATTCGGGGTTACGGTTATGTCGAGCGCATCGATCCTGCAGTCGCGACTCTCCGCGGGACTGCCGCCGATTATCGGCGCCTCTCTGAAAGGGTTGCGCGCCGACGCGCAACGCGCGATTCAATTCACGCGCTCGACTCCGGGAATCGACGTCGCGCTGGTCGGGATGAGCGACGTCGCGCACGTCAAAGAGAATCTGGAATTGGCGAAAATCCCTCCGGCCACGGCTGAAGAATACATGAAGCTGTTCGACAAAGCGCCGTCAGTTTAATGAAGAGTGTGCAAATTAAAGTTGAATGAAATCAGCTACATGACTTGAAATGGCGGCAGCCTTTGGAGTGCGGCGGCTCGGGATACCGCTGGCGAATTGTAGGTGGGACACATTTAAATTGTCCCACTTCTTTTCCGACTGATAAGTGGGACAATTTAAATGTGTCCCACCAAAAGACTTCATTTTTGAATTCGCCAGCGGTATCGCTCGGCGCCGCTTTTCATTCAAACGAAAAGCGGCGCCGAGCCGCCGCACTCCAAAGACTCCGTCAATTTGTGTGCAGCGCGCATCCTTCATATTGTTGACGCCATTGAAGTTTAATTTGCACACGCTTCAGTTCTCTAAACAATCTCCCCGAATTGATGTCGTCGGTACTCTAAACGCTCTCATTCGATAGTGAGAAAAGCGCCGAAAAACATAGCTCCACGAGGAGCATTCATATCTCGCGGCGAAGCGTTTCCCAGAAGCTGCCGCGATAGACCTGCCGGTCCAGGCCTTCGTAGCGCGCTTCCAGATCTTTTTCGCTGAGAATGTGGCCTTGCATCCATACTTCAGAGGCGAGCCAGGCGTCGGCCTTTAACTCGCCTTTGAGATCGCCGCGATTGAGAAGAACTTCGACTTTTAATTTTCCGGCGTCGACGTCGATCAGGATCAGATCGTTAGTGGTGACGGGGTTTTTAATTTCGCGCCAGGAGAGGATGCGTCCGCGCACGGCGTAGTCGGGTTCCGAGGGCTTTCTACGAGGATACCGCTCCGAGAGCGGAGCGAACAGCGGGTCTCTGGTCTTTGTGATTACCCGCGCGCGATAAGCCAGGCCGGAAACGGAAGCCGTGATCTGCCGGTCGCGCAGGCGGCTCAGATCCACTTCGGTCATGTTTTGCAGCTCGAAAACGAGCTCGACGCTTGAATTGATCAATACGCCGCGCGCCACGGCCTCGCCGTCTTCCTCGTATTCAGCGATTTCCCAGGGGTAGAGGCTGAAGATGTGCCGCGCCCGAAAGGCCGGGCGGCAATCGGCGTAAAAGATGCCGTCCTTCGATTCGTGGAGAACCGTCCACACTTCCAGTCCCGATCCGACGTTCCAGCAAAAACCGTGGAGCGTGCCCTGTTCACGTCTGGCTTTGCTCGCGGCGCCTCGCTGTTGCGCCTCTTCGGCCAGCGCCTGGTAGGAAGCTTCATCGGTGATGTTGAATCCGATTGCGTGAAAAGGTTCGCCCATATCCGGAAAGGGTGGTTCAGTCTCCAGGTTTTTTCTTGTGGGGCGTTTTCGGCGCCGGCGCTTCATTGGGAGCGATATATTGGCGGACGCCGCGGATATTGCGCGCGGGCCCGCGCTTGGGAGGCTGATTGCTTCTGACCATCTCGGCGAAAAGATCCATATCGTAATCACATTCGCGCGACATCTCTTCGCGGATAGCTTGCAACTCTTCAAGAAACCTGGGGCGTTTATACATAAAATAGTGGTTGGTGACTGGTGGTTGGTGGTCGGTGGCTGAAAACCAACCACCGACCACCAATCACCAGCCACCTCTTACACCTCGCTCACCAGAAATTCGGGCGTTACGATCTCGGGGACGAAGAAACCGGCCGCGGTATTGAACAATTTTATCCGCGCCTGGCGATGCACATTCGCCAGATGTCCAAAATTCCATGTCACCAGATAATCGATCTTATGAAACGAGGCGAGCGCGACGTGCAGCGCGTCGCCCAGATATTTTCGCTGAAAGATGCCGCGCCCGATGTAACCGTCGGCCAGAATCGCGGCCTCCTCCGTGATCTCCAACTGTGGCAGCGGGCTGATTAATTGCAAATAGCTGCGCCTGTACGGTTCGCGCGCGCGTTCCAGTTCCCGCGCGACCAGCGGCGAAACATAGGCGCGGTAATTTCTCAATTCATGTTCCCACCACCGAATAGTCAGGTCGCGTCGGAACGACTCGCCTTTGTCGAGATACGCGCCGATGACCGACGTTTCCAGGTAAATGCCCGTAATCATACAGTTAGTGGTTGGTGATTGGTGGTTGGTGGTTGGTGGTTGACGCGCATAATTTCTCAACCAGCCACCAGCCACCAGCCACCAGCCACCATTCATTCCTTCTCCGCTACGGTGATCGCCTTGCTCTGCGGCGTCAATTTGAACTGGAAGCGCCGCAGATCGATCGCCACGCGGAAGTTTTCCAGATAGTCTCCGCCCAGAATCCCATGTTGTTCGAACCCCGAAGTCTCATTGACGGCTTCAAGGCTCAGGATCACGGCGCGCGAGTTGGTTTTTCTCAAACCATTCACTGTCAGCGCCGAAAGGCCTAGCAGTTCCACGCCTTCCTCGATGCCGGCCGCGCCGATGACGCGAATGGTCTCGCCCTTGATCTTCAGCTCTTCCAGTTCGTTGCGCTGGACGGCGGCTTTCGAGATGACGGTCGTGGTCGCGCCGGTGTCAATGATGAAATTGAGCGGGCGCTTTAAATTCGGCAGATGAGTCTCGGCGCTGGCCAGGCCGCCGCTCGTGCTGCGAATCGGAACCTCGAATCCGTTGATCAGATCGCCGACGACGCCCGCCATGGATGATGGCTCAGCTGGTTTCGCGGCGTCGGCTTTGACCGGCTCTTCGCGTATCGGCGTGCGATCGAGCGTCATCTGCTTGGCCTGGTAATCGATCGTCACGCCGTAATTCGCCAGGACGGACAGCCCTATATAACCGTCGGCCTTTTCGATTTCGGGAGTATCGGACGCGCTGTAAATGGTGCGGATGTATACGGGGACAGCCTCGATCTTCGCTTCGCCGATGGCGATCGAATCGAGCAGTCCGTAAACGATCGGGAACATGCCGGTCCCGCCGACCGCCCGCGCATTGCCTCCGCGAGCGATGGGCTTGACCCCCAAACGCTCCGCGACCGTGTCGGAAACCACCGACAGGCTGGCGCCGGTGTCGATGACGAATCGCAATTGAACCCCGCCGTTGACTGTCACCGTGATGAACGGGCGATGATTGACCAGATCGAACGGGATAGTGGTGATCTCTTTTCCGCTGGTGCGATGAATCTTCGTGTTGCCCAGGTAGCGGTAAAAGTCGATCAGCCCGCGAATGCGCGCCCGGCGCTCGACCTCGGTCTTCGGAGTGACGTCGAGGAATCGCTGGTAAGCGTCGGCGGCTTCGTTGTAAATCTCCAGCCGCGAGCAGGCGCGCGCCAGCGAAAGATAATAGTCGGGCTCCATCGGGTCGATCGAGATCGCCTTCTTTAATCCCTCGTAAGAGTTTTGCGTTCGATGCTCGTAATATGCGATCTCGGAAAGCCCCGCGATGGCCAGCGCTTCCTTGCCGTTGAACCTGACGGCGGTGTAGAGGGCTTCGACGGAGTTGCGGAATTCGCCCGAACGCAGGAGCGCGGTCCCGAGCAGCGCGAAACCGCGCGCGTTGAGCGGGTCAGCCGCGATTACCTGCGCCGCGTTTTCGTAAGCCTCCTGCAACTTGATCTGTTTGATCAGCGTGAAACTCAGACCCAATCGCGCATCCTTGTCGGTCTGATCCTTTTCGAGCAGTCCACGATAGATTTTTTCGGCCTCGGTGAAGTTGGCCTTGCGTATCTCCTTGGCGGCGCGTTTGAGCGATTTGCCTCGCGACTCGGCCGAGGCGACAACGGGCAGAAGCGCCGCAGCCAACAGGACCGTCAAAATTCGATGGACTTTCTTCATGGTAATACCTCCTCATAAACAGGGCCTATAAGCCTGTAGGTCTTACAGGCCCTACAGGTCCTATTTTAAAATAACGCCGGTTTTGTTCGACCACAGCAGGAGATCAAGTTCGTCGATGTTGATTCTAATACCCTCGGCGAATTTTCTCATGCGGTCTTCGACCGCCAGATACTTTTTTTTTGCGCCGGGAGGGTCGGGGGAATCGATCACTCCGATCTCATGGAGCGTTCGCAAAATGTGTTTGTCCAGGATCGCGTAGCCTCGATAGCCTATGTTTCTAAGGTAATGACTGGCTTCTTTGTAGCCGATGCCTTTGACGCCGGGGTTTTTCGCGAAGAAATCCCGGCGCGCTTCCATATCGTCGCCGAAGGAATCGAGCCGGTCCCTGAGTCGCAGTCCGCAATCGCGCTTCAGAAAATCCCGCGTGTGAACGACGTATCCGGCGCGCGCGTTCGGATAGCGGTGCGCTCCAAGGAGCAAACCGGTCAATCGCTTGTGGCCCGCCTTGAAAAGGTGGGGACGAACTCTTTCAATCGAATTCAACCCCATCCGCGCGCTCGCCCCCGCCGTGAATATGCAAAAGACAAGTTCTTCGAATAGACGCTCGTCGTCGCCCGCCCGCATGATCGACTCGAATTCGGCGAGGCGGGCGCGAATCGCCGCGCGTTTTTCGATGTGGGTTTTATGCAATTCTTCAATTAACGTATCCAAAGTCTCGTGCCTCATACTTCCAGTTCGAGCAGATCCTCCGCGGCATAAGTTTCGGGAAAGACTGAGCGAGCTTCTTCGAGCAGCGGGCGCACGTCGGGGAATCTGGAGCTGAAGTGCGTGATGAGCAATCGGCGCGCATTGGCTTCGCGGGCCGTTTCGGCGGCCTGAATCGCGGTCGAATGGCCGAAATGATGTGATTCTTCGATCAGTTCCTCGGTGAATGTGGCTTCGTGGATCATCCAGTCGGCTTTCTCTGAAAGTTTCACGGCGTTGGCGCAGGGGCGCGTGTCCAGACAATAACTGACCGCCTTGCCGGGGCGAGGCGGCCCCAGGACTTCCGACGGGTGGATGACGCGCCCGTCTTCGAGCGTGACGGGTTGGCCAGATTGCAGTCGCGCATATAACGGCCCCGCCGGAATTCCCAACGATTTCGCGCGTTCCAGATTGAACCGGCCCGGCTTCGTTTTTTCTTCGAGCCTGTATCCGAGCGCGAAGACGCGGTGGTCCAGAGGGCGCGTCGTGACGGTGAATCGGGACGATTCGTAAACCAGTTCCTGCTCTCTCGCCGCAAAATATTGAGCGTCGAATTCGCGCAGCCGTAGCGGGTAATTGACGTAACAGATTTTCAACCTGGCGAGCAGCGTCAGATATTCGTCAATGCCGGTGGGGCCGACCAGCGTCAGTTCTTTTTCCCTCTGGTCAAGAGACATCGTCGAAAGCAGGCCGGGCAGACCGTTGAAATGATCGCCGTGCATGTGCGAGATGAAAACGCCGGCGAGCTTTTGCGGTGAAACGCCGGCGCGCGCGATCTGGGTCTGCGTCCCCTCGCCGCAATCGAAAAGCCACCATTCGCCTTCGCCGACAACGGCCAGCGCGCTGACGTTGCGCCGCAGCGTCGGTTTGCCTGAACTGGTTCCGAGCGGAATGATTTTCATTTAGAGCGATTCTCAAATTTCAGTACCGTACCGGACCGCCTGAAGATACCATGTTGAATGTTAAGCTGGCGCAGGTTTGAATCGATATTGCTTTACGCGAGATTGCCGGGCGAGAGTAGCGCAAACTGTCGAGTTTGCGCTGTT
>DASUFM010000720.1:0-4515 GCA_036274535.1 Blastocatellia bacterium | reverse complement strand
TCCAGATTCGCGTCCCCAAAATGACGCGCCAGCGCCAGCGCATAGCTCCCATGATGCTGCAGGCTGCCGTCGTCCAGGTTTTCCGGAGTATCGAGCTGCGTATGGTAGCTACTCAGCCCACCGATAAAAGCGAAGTTCAGTCCGCTGAGACCGGCTTCTTTGAAGATGGTCATGTCCGTGGCGTTCGGCAGCAGGCGATAGATCTCGTAAGAGAGCGAGTTCGCCATCTTGTATGGGGCCGCCGCGGCAAACTGTTCGATCAGCCATCCATTGTTCGCGCTGGTCTCGAACATCATGGACGGGCCATTGTTCCCCCGCGCCTCGAAGTTCAGAACCAGAGTGATTTCCTTGAGCAAGGCGTCTTCGGCGCGAAAGGCTCTGGCGCCAAGCAAAATCTCTTCTTCGCCATCCGTGAAGAGAATAATCAGTCCGTTCTTCAGCGGCGGTCCTGATTTCAAGGCGCGAATCGTCTCCAGAAACGCGGCCACCCCGGCCCCATCATCGCCGGCTCCAGGCCCATACGGAACAGAATCGTAATGACAGACCAGCGCAATCTTCCTCCGGTTCTCGGTTCCCGGCAACTGAGCGACGATGTTCTGCGCGGTTCCGGCGCGAAATTCCCCTCGAATGTCATCGACAGCGGTCGCAGGGCGCGCCTCAGGCGTCAACCCAAGCCGCGTCAGTTCCGACAGCAGATAAGCGCGAACCTCAGCTTGAGCGGGCGAGCCTATGGGATGCGCCCGGCTGGCGATCGCCGCCAGATGCTTGCGCGCCCGCGCGGCGGAGAAATTCGCCGGCGCGGAATCTTCCGGCGCGGCCGGCGGCGGCTTCAGTCCGTACAGGGCGCCCAACCCGACCACCGCCACAAACAAAGCGGCGGCCACGGCTCTGGCCACAATCGCATTTGATGATAATCGTTCACGATCGTTCAAGGTCTTATCCTTTGGGGTATTATCCGAATCGCCGTTGGAATCGGTCTGGAGTTGAGAGGCGCCACTTCTCTGTCGAATGTCGACGCCGTTCGAGCTCTCGCCATGAGCGACAGGTCGAGCGATGGCAGATAAAACCGGCTGAGTAATAAGCTGGGAAACCGGTTGAGCCGGAGGGGAGAAAATCGGCAGGGCGGCGGTAGGAACCAGTTTTCCGGAATCCAGCTTGATCAATCTATCCGCCAGATGGTAGTACCTGTCGTCGTGTGTGATGATCAGCGCGGTCCTTCCCCGCGCTTTCAACGCCGGCAGGAACTCTTTATAAAAGATCTCCTTAAAGACAGGGTCCTGATCGGCCGCCCACTCGTCGAAAACATACAATGAACGGTCTTCCAGGAGCGCCGTCAATAAAGCTAATCGCTTACGCTGCCCCTGTGACAGATCAAGCGTGGAAAAGACCCCTTCCTTGACTTTGACTTTGTGATCCAGATGCAGCCTGGTCAGATGCGCGGCCGCCATTTCGTCAACGCCCTCGCCGGTCAGGCCGAAGAGGTTCTCGAATAGATAAAAATCGGAGAAGACCACGGAGAAGTGGTTCCGATACCATTCGCGGTTGGCCGCATCTATGAGTTGTCCACCAAGACGTATCTCTCCAGCCTCGGGCGCGTAAAGCCCCGTGATGAGCTTGACGAGCGTCGTCTTTCCGCTCCCGTTGCCGCCGATGAGGAAAACCGTTTCACCAGCCTCGATCCTCAGGTCAATCGGCCCCAAAACAAAGCTCTCGTCTTCCGACTCCTGCCGGTATGTATGCGTGACGCCGTTCAGTTCGAGGCGATCCCAGAATGAAGCCGGCTTCGCCGGGGACGGCGTCTCTTCGCCTTCAGTGGCCGCTTTGGCCAGCGATAGGCCGAGCGATTCTATCTGTCGCAGGGCGATCTGCGCCCGTCCTATGTTCGGGACGAAGTTTAAGAGCACCTCCAACGGAGTCATGATGTAGAGCAATGCCAGCGTGTAGCCAACCATCATTCCGCCGGTGGTTTTATGCAGGAGGGGCAGAACAAAGAGTATTAGCCCGATAAAGACGAAGAACAGAAACTGTCCCCAACTGTCGGCCCCGGCATAGATCCTCGACCCTTTAATATTGAATCGGCGGGAATCCGCCGCGGTGGACCGCAGACGCTCCCCCAAAAACTCTTCGCGCCTTTGCTGATGCAGTTTCAGTTCCTTGGTTCCCTGGGTCAGCGCGCGAAAATCAGCGAAGAGTTTGTTCTGTTGCTGGCGCGCCATTTGCAAATAACGCAACGCTCTCATCACCAGCAGGTGATAGCTGACGGCGCCAAGCGCCATGAAAAGCAGCGTCGCCAGCAAAACCGTCCATGAAAGCCAGCCCAGATAGATCAAAGACACCAGGATGGTGGCCACGTTTATGCAGCAGGCGGGGATCCCGAGAAGCGCGCCGGTCAACGCCATCACATCATCGATCAATGAGGCGAGCAACCGCGGCGCGCCGCACTTTTCCAGGTAAAGCAGCGGCGCGCTTAATATCTGGCGGCTCAGACGCATGCGAAGATCGAAGACGGCGTCCTGCGATAACTGAATCAGCAGCGCGCGGGAGGCGAATCCCGACAACAACATTGTCAGCCCCAGGACGACGAAACTCAGTATGAACGTGGTCCCTATATGCTCGGGCCGGCCCAATGCGCTGTTGATCATGGCGATCAAGCCGGCGCTGCTGATCCCGGCGATCAATCCAGCGGCTATCGCCATGCCGACAAGACGCGGCGAAAACCGCAGCAGAAAGGAGACCAGATTGAGCATCAGTAATTACCTTCCTTAGCGGCCTTGGCCTTCTGATTAACTGGAGAGTTCGCCTGGCCCCGGACTTTCTGTTGGGAATCCGACGTCTTCTCCCTCTCTCCCTTAGTCACTGGTTTTGCTCGCCAGCCAAGCCACCACCGCGCGCAAAGAGCAAGCAACGACAAAACGGCTTCGGCTCCAAACAGTTTGAGGATCCGTTGTTGCCGTCTGGCGCGTTCGACCGCGTCCGCATATGACATCGTCGTGTGTGAAACCATTGTGTACAGCGGGATCCAACGAGTTGGGAATAACTTGTGCAGTATGAAATCTATCCTCTTCTGCAAAGCCACACGCGGCAGTCTGACCTTATCGCTCAACTCGTAATAGTTTCTGACGGAAAGCTCCGCCAGCGCGTCAGTATGGCGCTTGCGCAGTCGCTGATACTCGCGGAAAACGTTCCGCCAGTCGCCGCCGCGCTCTTCTATACATCGATTCAGCGCCGAGCAGTCTTCAAAGGCCGCGTTCATCCCCTGTCCATAAAAAGGCGTGACTGTGTGGCAGGCGTCGCCCAACAGGACGAACTTATCTTCGTAATACCAGTGTGACATCGAAGTGGTGATGAATTCAGCGGGAACGGCGCTTAAAAAGTCCTCCGCCAGATTTGGTATCAGCGGCGCGGCGTCGGCGAAATGGGTTTCAAAGAACTCCAGCACATCGGCCCTGCTTTTGAGCGCGGCGAAGCTTCGCTCCCCCTCGAACGGCAGGATACAGGTGCAGGTGAAAGAGCCGTCCGCATTGGCCATCGCCAACAGCAAGCAGTCGCCTCGTGGCCAGACATGCAACACGTTATGGTCCATCACATATGATCCGGTCGGGCCGGCCGGGATTCTGATCTCTCTGTAACCCGCTTCCAGGAACAATTGCGTATAGTTCGCCCGCAGCCCCTTCTGCATGTGCTGCCGCACCGTCGAGAAGGTCCCGTCTGCGCCAATCAGGATTTCCGGGGTGACCTCGAATTCCACACCGGTATTTTCATCGCGGATAAGGCCGCTGCCCGTTCGCTTATCCACTCCCAGACAACGATGCTGAAAGAAGATTTTGACGCCAGGCTGTTTTTCCGCCAGGTTCAGCAACAGAATATTCACATCATTGCGCAGCACGGAATAGATCACTTCATCTTCGTTCTGCCCGTAAGGCTGGAACTTGAGCCGCAACCTCTCCGTGTGAATCATGCGCCCTTTGAGCGGAACCATCAGACGCATCAGTTCGTTCCGCGGCAGTCCGACCTCTTCAAGAACTCGAAGTCCGCGTTTGGCGAGTGTGATGTTGATCGAACGCCCAGCCCGATTCCCCTGGAGGCGAATGTCCGGGCGAGATTCGTATAAATCAACTTCGTAGCCTCTGCGCGCCAGAAAGACAGCCATCATAGGCCCACTCGTTCCGGCTCCAACAATAGCGATTTTGCGCGGCGCTGTTGTGATGGTCATGCTGCTTTTCGGATTCGGTGGTCATGCGCCCCGGTCGTCACCTGTTGAGCGGCGAATCGCGCCGCCCTATGTCCGGAGGCGAAATTGAAGTGAAGTGTAACTACCACATCCATCGCCGCTCATGCGGCTGGTAGAGCGCATAGTTACGTTGGAGGAATGTTTCTAAAGCGGAACGGCGAAGATGATCGGCGCATCCTACCGCAGAGATTCGCCGCAGGCTCGCAGAGGAAGATCTGTACAGACCTCTTTCTGGTCCTGAGTGTTCGCCATTCGTGAATATTCGTGTTCATTCGTGGCTGAAA
>DASUFM010000719.1:0-5175 GCA_036274535.1 Blastocatellia bacterium | reverse complement strand
GTCTTTTTGTTGCCCTAAGGTGTTACACAGATCACGCTGAAGCAATAATTAGGTGGATTTGGCTCATGTTGTAATCATGTATAACCGAAGATATTTGATGTAAGTGATTGATAATGCGTTGATTAAGGGCAAAATGATGGGATCCAGAATGACTACCAAAGCGGTTCCAGGCAACGGCGCCTCCAAAGGCTCCGCCGTTACGATTTACGCCCACTATTCGCTAACTTAATCTCATTGGCCTGAAGGCGGGACTACGAACAGCTTTTCTCTGAGCTCGACTTTGTCCTTTTTGTGGCGCTGGCGCAAGCGGGCGGCGCCACAAAAAGGACAAAGTCAGCGCTATTTTTCAATGTCGTAATCCGATGATGAGGTTGAAAAATATCAAGCGTCGAATATCGCCGGTTAGCCTGCGTAACCGCTCACTTAACCTGAGACTAAGCGCTTGCGACTTATGCGGATAAGTGGTTCGCCAGGCAATTAACGGTTAAACGAGACTTTGTCCATTGTGAGATCGGCGCTCCGGCGCCGATCTCACAATGGACAAAGTCGAGCTGAGTAGCTATGTAATATGGAATGTAGCTGGAGTTTCATCCGCTTGGCTGCGTCGCGCGCCTGCAATATAGAAAGCGGCCCCCAGAAAGCATAGCGCCAGCATCCCGACGCGCCAGGCCAGAATCATTCGCGCTCCGCCGCTATAGCCGACCGTGCGGAACAATCCTTCAAACGCCGCCTCGCCGACCCCTAATCCACCCGGCGTGATCGGCAGCGCGTTGGCGACCATGCCCAATAGCGCGAGCAGACAAACGGTAAGCGGCTGCGCGTTCGGCATGAACACTTTCGCGGCGGCGATCATAAGAATGAAGAGCGCCATGTGCCCGCATACCGCTAGGGCGGCCGCCCTGGCGAGCGCAGTCCTGTTTTTGTTGAATACATAGAGAGCGTCGGCGGCGCGCATCAGGTAACCCCTTAGCGGCGCTCTCTCCATCAAATAGGCGTATATGCGGCTCTCTCGCAACCGCGTCGAACAGGCGAGCGCCCCGCACGCCAGCAATCCCACAGCTCCTACAGCGGCGGCGGCCACCAAAGAACCTATTAACGGATAATCCCACACCAACCGTCCGTCAAGCAGCGCCAGCGCGACCACTAAACTGAGTATGCAGAAGAGCGCCGTCGCTCGGTCGACGAAGACCAGGGTCGCGATCTCCACACGCCGCCCACGGCTGTCGGCGGCCAGGTAATACAGTTTCATCACATCGCCGCCAGTGCCGCCCGGAATGCAGAAATTGAACAAGGCGGCGATGGCTACGGCGCGATAGCCTTCGACGAATGACAGGCGCATCCCCTGCGCTCCGAAGAGAACTCCGAGTCGCCGCGCCTCGAAGACGGCGGCGAAGACGGTCACTGCGGAGAGCCATGGCAAAAGCCATTTTGTCGAAACCAATTGCTTCGCCGCCATCCACCCGCCGTTCACTTTTAGCACGTAATAAAGCAGCCCGACACCGAGCGCCACTCGCAGAATAGTGAATGAATGCCTGATCGTATTTTTCATCGATTATCAAAGGTCGCGCCATTGCCCAATTCAGGACATCGCGGCGCGCATCGATGCGCGCCGGAAGGCGCGCAAACCCGCAGTATTTTATAAAAGGAACCGTGAGGAGAAAGGGACGAAACAGGGGCTTTTAATGCCGGGCAATGTTCGGGCAATGCGCTTCGCATGACGGGATTCCCGTCCGAAAATGCTCATTCGGAGCCTGAAATAAACTCTGACATTATAAACTTCTGCGCGCAGTGGGCAAGGCTTGGAGGGCCGCCTTCACGCATGAATGGAAAGAGCGCGTAAACGCGGGACTCCGAACAAGGATTAGCTGTTGGGCCCGTTTCGCGAAACAGCGAAGACCTCTTGCGGTTCACCCAGTTCGCGCGCCGCCGGGGTAATAATGGTCTTCGCGTTGACGTAAATCTTTTCGCCTGCGGCGAGGGCCTGTTTGACGTCGGCTTCGCAGACGAAATCCACCGCGCGGTGGCCGTTGCTCTCGCTCTTATCAATATTCTTATCAGCAGAGACCGGCGGGGAGACCGGCGGCGCGGCCGGCGGAACCGGCTCGGGCTGGTTGTTTGTCATGGACTCTTTGACGGGCTCTTTAATTTCCGGAGATTGTCGCCTCGCGGAAATGAATCTGTCGACCAGGGCGGCAATCACTTCTCCCGCTTCTCGAGGATCGATCCATCGATCCTCAGGGGGCTGAGTCGACGGCCCCGTATGCGGCGACTGCAATGACTGAACAGGCGGTTCGGCGACTACAGTCACGGGCCTGGTTTCGAAGGCGACGCGTTTGATATCCATCAAATGGAGCGGCGAGATGTTGTCGGAAGTCACATTGCCTCCCCAGGAGCCGCACCCCAGGGTCATCGATGGCGTAAGCCCGGTTGAAAACCCTATTGCGCCGTGCGTCGAGGGCGTGTTGACGACAACGCGGGCGGCCGGCATCAGGACGCCGTAACGCAGCGCGGAGTCGCGGTTGCGCGTGTGTATGGAAGCCGTGTGGCCCATTCCGCCGTAATGCAGAATTTCGTCGCACAGCCGGCTTCCCTCTTCCATGCCGTTCACGACATAGTATGTCAGGATCGGCGAGAGCTTTTCGAGCGAGAGCGGGAAATCACGCCCGACGCCGCCGATTTCAGCCACCAGGCACCGCGTGTCAGGCGGGACGGCGACGCCGGCCCATTCGGCGATGGTCGTCGCGGGCTTCCCCACGATCTTCGGGTTGAGGCCGCGCTGCGGAGTTACTACCAGTTTGGTCAGCAGTTCTGTCTGAGACTGGTTGAGAAAGTACGCGCCATGAGCCGCAAGTTGCGCGCGGACCTCCTTGTCGAGCGGCGCGTCGACGACCACGGATTGTTCCGAAGCGCAGATCGTGCCGTTATCGAAGCACGTCCCCGCCAGAATATCCCGCGCGGCTTTCGCCGCGTCGGCCGTGCGTTCGACGAACGCCGGCACGTTACCGGGCCCCACGCCGAACGCGGGCTTTCCTGAAGAGTATGCGGCGCGCACGAGGCCCAGACCGCCCGTGGCCAGGATCACCGCCGTCAGCTTGTGCTTCATCAAACTCTCAGTGCCTTCGATAGTCGTTTGTTCGATGCAGCCTATGGCTTCAGCGGGCAGGCCGGCCCTCACTCCGGCTTCGCGCATTACGTTTGCAGTCTCTATCACGCAGCGAGCGGCCGACGGGTGCGGGCTGAGCGCGATCGAATTGCGTGATTTCACGGCGATCAGGATTTTGAAGATCGCGGTCGAAGTCGGGTTGGTAGATGGAATGATGGCCGCCACGACTCCGCGCGGCGTGGCGATCTCAACCACCGGTCCCGCGTCGCGAACCACCCCCACAGTACGCAGATTCCTGAAGTAGTTGTGAACGTCGACGGCGGAGAAGAGATTCTTGACGTTCTTGTCCGCGGGCGCGCCGTAGCCGGTCTCTTCGTGCGCGAGCGTGGCGAGGCGCATCGAATGGGCCTGCGCCGCCGCCGCCATCGCCTCACAGATCGCGTCTATCTTCGCTTGATCGAACTTGGCGACCACAGCCTGCGCGCGATGCGCCGCCTCAACCAGGTCGCGCGCCGCCTGGATTGCTTGCAGGTCTTTGTCAGGCATGTCTCTTAAAGAAAGACAGGGAGACAAGGGGGCAAGGAGAAGTGTGGACAGGGAGAGAAAAATCTCCTTGTCTCTTTGTCTCCGTGTCTCCTTGTCTCCCTGTCTTCATTACTTCTTGCCTTCCTTGCCGTCGCTCAGCGCGCGGGGCTCCTTGCCTTCGACCCTCGTGCCCGGACGGTAGCCGTTTTGCGGGATGACGCGCTCGACTTCGACGTGCGGGCGCGGGATGACATGCACCGAGACCAGTTCGCCGACTCGGCGGGCCGCGGCGGCACCGGCGTCCGTGGCCGCCTTGACCGCGCCGACATCGCCTCGAACGAAGACTGTCACGTAACCGGCGCCGATGTACTCCTTGCCGACCAGTTGAACATTAGCGGCTTTGACCATAGCGTCAGCGGCCTCGACCGCGCCGACAAAGCCTTTCGTCTCGACCATGCCGAGAGCTTCCATACTCATTGTTTTCTCCGAATCCGAATTTTTCGCTGATGAAACCGAATCATAAACTGGCCGCCGAATCAGCACAAGTTATCCCCAGAAACTCATCCGCAAAGCCACACGAAGGATCACGAAGATGAAATCTATCCTCCGAGGCATCGGCGAGGTGTTGGCAATCCGCTAAATTTGCTATCATCAGTGTCGCGCTCGGCCTGCGCTCACCCCGCAATCCTATAAGGTCTGGCGCCCATGCGTATGCGAACCCAAAAAACAGGTAACGTTAAGCAATTAGCTAACAAATCAATAAACTATTCTGCGTTTTTAACGGCGACCCTCATTCCCACCTTATGGCTGCTTTTCGCCAATCTGGCGTCGTATATTCTGCGGAGTGAAAAACTGCTTCAAACTCACCGGATAACGGCCATGGCGACGGGAGTGGTATGGGGCTGCATCGTCGCCTGGGCCACGAACGTCCCGCAGGTCCTGTATTTTTACAGACCCGGCGGCCGAAATAAGGCTCAGCGCCGCCTGTTCGTGTTGAGCGCGCTGGGACTTATCATATCGCTTTCCGCGCTGGCGCTGCTCGGGGTGGCGCTGATGTCCGAGATCGACAACGGCCCGCTGATCACCTACACTCTGGCCTCGCTCTCGATCGTCGGTTTGCTGCCTGTCATCAGCGGTTGCGCGAAACCCTGGCGATACATTGAGATAACCGACACTCGCGGGGTTTATATCGCCTATACCGGCCAGGCGCTGCAACCAAATACCCTCTATCGAACCGGGCTGACGTGGAAAACGCCCGCTCTGGAACACCTTCTGGAATTCGAAGAGAATCAGATTCGGCATCTTCGTTTTAAAGACGGCTCTTTCGAACTGCGTTATACCGCGACAGTGGAATTTCCGGAAACTCCTGAGGCGCCTGAAAACTGCAGGATAGATCCGGCCGCGCTTACCAAAGCCGCTTCCAGTTTCCTTCTGGATCAGTTGCAGAGGCAATGCGCCAGGTTTACGGGCATGCAGTGTATGAAGATGCAGCCAGGCTTGAGACCCGTGGAAGAGTACGTCTCTGTCCCCGCGCTCACGCCGCAGGG
>DASUFM010000718.1:0-5828 GCA_036274535.1 Blastocatellia bacterium | reverse complement strand
TCTAGCGCGAATGTGGATTGCGGGCCTCCGAACGGCAGCCCACCGTTGCCGATCGTCGCGGCCTGGACGCCGGGCAGGTTCTTCACCCGCTCCAGCAGGTCACGAGCGAAACGATTGCGCTGCTCCCAGGTCGCGTAGCGTTTGGGAGGCAGAGGCAAGCCCACGGACATCACCTGCTCGGGTCTGAAACCCAGGTCGACCTGTTGCAGCCTGGTGAAACTGCGTATGGTCAGGCCTGCGCCGACCAACAACACCACTGACAACGCCACTTCGACGATCACCAGCAACGCCCGCGTCCTTCCGCCAGCCGAAGCGCCGGAACCGCGCGCGTCGTCCTTCAACGCCGCAACCAGGTCAGGGCGCGAGGATTGTAGCGCCGGCGCCAGACCGAAGAGGACGCCGGTCAGCGCCGCGACCGCCGCGCAAAAGAACAGGACATGACGATTCACCTCGATCCGCGCCTCGTTGGGCACGAAGAAACTCGGCATCAACGTCACCATCAATTGCGTGATCCAATACGCGAACAACAGGCCGAGCAAACCGCCGAGCAGCGAAACCATGACATTTTCAGTCAGCAATTGCCGCACGATCCGGACGCGCCGCGCGCCCATCGAAAGCCGTATGGCTATTTCACGCGTTCGCGCCGTCGCCCTGGCCAGTTGCAGATTGGCGACGTTGGCGCAGGCGATCAGCAGCAGGAAGCCCACCGCCACGAAGAGCAATTGCAGGCTCTGCTGCATCGTTCCGCTGGCCACGGTGATGTCCAGATAGTTGGTCAATTGGCTGGTGAACGCCTCTTTCGGAAAGCCTGACGGATTCGATTTGGCCAATTCCGTCTGGAGGGAATGAAGTTGTTGCTCGGCGGCGGCGGGCGATACTCCCGGCTTCAGGCGTGTGATCGGAAAGACCACTCGCACAGCTTGAGCGTCGGGTGAAATTGTTCCCAGCGGCAGCCAGACACCGCTGTCGGTCCACCAACCGAACCGCGGGGGCATAACGCCGACGATTGTGTAAGTCTGATCATTCAATCGCAGCGTCTTGCCGAGCGCGTCGGGGGCGCCTCCGAAGAGCCGCTGCCATCGACCGAAGCTCAACACCGCGACCGGTTCCGGCTCTCCGTTGGGACGAATATCAGATGGCTGAATCGTGCGGCCAAGCACGGGCGGCACGCCGAGAAAATTGAACGCATTGCCTGACAGCCGATGGGCCTGAATAGTTTCCGGCGCATATTCGCCAGTCAGCAGCGCCTGCCCCGGCGCCGTCGCCATCACGTCCGCGAAGACGGGCAGTTTCGACATCTCTAAATATTCGTTCAACTGGTAAGGGCGCATCCGCTGGTTCGTCTGAGCGTTGCGCAATCCGGGCGCCCAGATGCCTTCGGGCTTTGCGTAAGGGTAAGGGCTGATCAGCACGCCGTATATCACGCTGAAGAGCGCCGTGGTCGCCCCGATGCCGAGCGCCAGCGTGAGCGCGGCAATCAGTGTGAAACCGGGTCTTTTCAGCAGCATTCGCACGCCAAACTTCAGGTCTTGAAACATATCATCCTCCATTCTTCGCGGTTGTAATAACAACGCATCCCGGAACGCGCCCAGACTGCGCCATAGCAGATCGAGTTTTGTAAGCCAGTCAAGCTTGTCCCACTCGGCCAGCAATTCCTCACGATAACGCAACTCCGCTTCCCACTCCTGCCGCCAATCAGCGCGCAATCGCCTCGGCACGATCACGCCGATGACGCGGATCAGCCAGAGATATGGTTTCTTGTATCGCTCAAACATGATGGCCGTCCAATGCGATTTCTCGTGATTGCCTCTCTAAGCGCGCAAGGATTACAATTGGCATGTTTCATTAAGTAACTGGGTCGCAGCATATGACTACCGCCACCTCAAATATCTACGATGTCGTTTCTCAACTGTCTGACGGTCAGGTCGAGATCTTTCACGATGTTTCCTGGGACGAGTATGAAGAACTACTCGATCAGATTGGCGAAACTCGCCATGGACTGCGCATCAGCTACAACGATGGAATCCTTAAGGTTATGTCCGTCTCCTCCGAGCATGAGCAATTTGTCGCTTTCATCAACAGTCTGATAGTTCATATCAGGCTCAGATTTCATATGAACATCCGCTTCTTTGGCGCCGCTACAATGCGGAAGAAGAAAAAGAGCAAGGGCAGTGAGCCGGACGCCTGCTTCTACGTTCAAACCGCGGCGGCTTTAGGGACTCGTATCAAACTCGACTTTACGGTTGATCCGCCGCCGGACGTCGTCGTGGAAGTTGACATTCATCACGATTCGACGGGCAGTGATCCAATCTATGCCGCGCTCGGCGTGCCTGAAATGTGGCGCTACGACGGTTGGAAAGCGGTCATCTATCATCTGCAAGAGGATGAATATGTCATAGCCGAGCGGAGCAACGCATTGCCAATGATCACCTCCGCCATCCTCACCGAGTATCTGACACGCATGCGAGAGGAAGGTGAATTCGTGGCCATCATCGCCTTCGATGAATGGTTGCAATCCCTTCCTCAATAATCGCCGCCTTTACTCGTGTCGCAGCGCGGTTATCGGCTCGACTTTAGTGGACGTCTTTCATTCGTGGCGGAGCGCTGTAATCGGATCGACTTTCATCGCGCGCCGGGCGGGCAGGTAACTCGCCGTCAGCGCCACGCCCGCGAACAACAGCGCGATCGAGGCGAAAGTGATCGGATCGGCGGCGCTCACGCCATAGAGCAGACTTGAAAGAAATCGTGTCAGCGCGAGCGCGAGCGCCAGGCCGGCCGCGACGCCGATCATCGTCAGCGTCAGCCCCTGCCCCAGGACGAGCTTAAGGATGTCTCGTCTATGCGCGCCGAGCGCCAGGCGTATGCCCATCTCGCGCGTGCGCTGCGCGACCAGGTAAGACATCACGCCGTAAATCCCCATCATGGCCAGCAGCAGCGCGACCGCTCCTAACACTCCCATCAGCAAGGCCACTCTACGGCGCATGAAGCCTGTGCGATCCACCATCTGCTGCAGCGTCCTCATGCTGATCGCCGCCTGGCCCCATGTCCATCGACCAGGAGCGTTGATCGCCACACCGTTATCGAGGCTTTGGAGGGTCTCGCGCACCGCAGTGGCCCACTGAACCGGATCGCCGCTGGTGCGAACGATCAATGTCATCGAATGGCGTCGCGCCGGCAGGTAGATTTCAGGGCGCGGCTCGGTGTCCATCCCGAACTGCTTTACGTCGCCCGCGACGCCGGCCACAACGATCGGGCCGCGCGGCAACCCGTCGCCTTGCAACAGAATGTGTTTGCCCATCGGGTCTTCATCGGGCCAGAACTTTTTCGCGAAGACGTTGTTGACAATAGCCACTTCGGGCAGCGGCTTCATATCGGCGTCGTTGAACTGTCTCCCGCGCAGAAGCGGAATGCCGATGGCTTGAAAGTAATCCGGCGTAACAGGCTGGATGTCCGCCCTGTACGGATCTGACGCGCGGCCGCCGATCATGAAATCAACTCCGGGGTTATATCCAACCATGGGCGGGTAGGTTACGCCGCCCACCGATTCGACTCCGGGCAAAGCGCGAATCCGCCGTATGGCTTCATTGAAGTAGGAAGCCAGAATTTCATGGTCCGAACGCCCGCCCTTGTCATTGGACGGCGGAATCGAGAGCGTAACCACGCCCGCATGTTTTGGATCGAAGCCGGGCGACTCACTCGTCATTTTGAGAACGGTGCGGATCATCAATCCAGAGCCTGTGAGCAGCGCGACGGCCAGCGCAACCTCCGCCGCGACCAGGATTCCGCTCAAACGCCTGCGGCGCGGATCGACCGCGCCGCCGGTTTTGAGACACTCATTCAAATCCTGCCGCGCCGCTATGATCGCCGGGCCGAGTCCGAATGCGAGACTCGTCAATAAAGAGGCGATCAAAGTGATAATCAGCACGGGCGCGTTGACTTCGATTTCGCCAGCGCCGGGTAGACGAAGATCCCCGTCGGCGCGCAGCGCGTTCATCCCCCATGACGCGAGCAATATTCCAAACAGACTGCCGAGCATCCCGAGCGTCAAGCTCTCTACCAGCAGTTGGCGCGCGAGACGGCCCCGGCCAGCGCCCAGCGCCATACGAATGGTGAATTCCTGTCGTCGCGTCTCATTACGCGCCAGTAGCAGGTTGGCCAGATTCACGCTCGCTATCAGCAGCACGAAGAGAACCGCGAATTGCAGCGCGAATATCGGCGTTCGGTATCTGGTGAGACCGCGGATCGTATCGCGCAGGCGCGCCACCTTCACGGTCAATTCGGGCTGTCCCGACGGCTTCTGTTGTGACGTGATCCTCGCGAGCGACGCTATCTCCCTGGCCGCCGCATCGATGCTCACGCCCGGCTTGAGCGCTCCAATAATGTCGTAATAATTCGCCGTCGCGTCCTGCATCGTTTCGGCCTCTTCATCGGCTTTGAGGGGCGTCCAGAAGGTGGTGCGGAACGGATAGAGGAAGGATGGCGGCAGTACGCCCACGACTGTGTAGCTTTGATCGTTGAGTTTGATCGTTCGGCCGATTACGCCCGCATCCTCGCCGAAGCTCTGCTGCCAGAATGTGTGACTGAGGACGACTACTCTGCTGGCGCCAGGGCGAAACTCTTCCGCGATAAAGACGCGGCCAAGTTCGGCGCGGCCACCGAGCAGCGGAAAGAACTCCGTTGAGACGCGGCTGCCTGACACGCGCTCGACATCCTCGCCGGTGGTGAGATTAACGATGATCCCATGCGACGCGGCCATTTGCTCGAACGCGGCGCTGCGTTCTTTCCAGGCTGTGAAGTCGGGATACGAAACTCCGACCTCTGACTCCTGCCTGCCTGCCTGCGAGATCACCGCCAGCCTTTCCGCATTCTGGTATGGCAGCGGCTGAAACAGCATCGCGTATACGCCGCTGAAGACCACGGTGTTGGCCCCTATACTGAGCGCCAGCGTGATGATCGCGATCAAAGTGAACCCGGGCCTCTTCAGCAACATCCGCGCGCCGAAGCGCAGGTCTTGAAACATCTCATCCTCCATTCGTCTTGGTTGTAATAACAGCGCGTCCCAAAACGCGCCTGCGCTTCTCAGCAGCAAATCAAATTTATTCCGCCAGTCCAGCCTGTCCCATCCGGCCAGTAACTCTTCGCGGTAATGCAACTCGGCCTCCCACTCCTGCCGCCAATCGGCGCGCAATCTGCGCGGCACGATCACGCCGATGGCGCGAATCAGCCAGAGATGTGGCTTCTGGTATCGTTCAAACATGACGGCCTTTCAATGCGATTTTTCGTGATTGCCTCGCCTCACGCGCCGGACGTAAAATAAATATGTCCTATTTACCAACAGGGTCGCAGCATATGACTACCGCCACATCAAATATTTGTGATGTCGTTTCTCAACTGTCTGACGGTCAGGTCGAGACTTTTCACGATGTCTCCTGGGACGAGTATGAAGAACTACTCGAACAGGTCGGTGAAACCCGCCATGGACTGCGCATCAGCTACAACGATGGAATCCTTAAGGTTATGTCACTCTCCTCCGAACATGAACAGATCGCCGATTTCATCAAGATTCTGGTAGCTCACATCAGGCTCCGGTTTCGTATGAACATCCTCTTCTTCGGCTCGGCCACAACGCGGAAGAAGAAAAAGAGTAAGGGCAGTGAGCCGGACGCCTGCTTCTACGTTCAAACCGCCAGGGCCTTGGGCAATCGCTCCAAACTGGACTTCACTGTCGATCCGCCGCCCGACGTCGTCGTGGAAGTTGACATTCATCACGATTCGACGGGCAGTGATCCAATCTATGCCGCGCTCGGCGTGCCTGAAATGTGGCGCTA
>DASUFM010000717.1:0-5594 GCA_036274535.1 Blastocatellia bacterium | reverse complement strand
CTCGGCCTGATGAAGCCCTCATCAATGGCCCGATCGATCATCGCCAGCAGCGGATCGTAATAACCCGCGACGTTGAACAGCCCGACCGGCTTTCGGTGGATGCCTAGTTGCCCCCAGGTGATTGTCTCCATCACTTCTTCGAAGGTTCCGAATCCGCCGGGCATGGCGATGAAAGCGTCCGAGAGTTCAGCCATCATGGCTTTGCGCTCATGCATCGTGTTGACTACGCGCATATCTACGTCGGGGTGGGCGCGTTCCTTTGTGGCGAGCGCATATGGGATGACGCCGATCACCTCGCCTTTGGCCTCGATCACGGCGTCCGCCACGGCGCCCATCATTCCAATGCCGCCGCCGCCAAAGACCAGTCCGATTCCGCGCTCAGCCATGGCGCGTCCCAATGCCCGCGCCTGTTCGCCGTAAACGTCTCTCGCGCCCGAAAGCGAGCCGCAAAAGACGCAAATCCGTTTTATCATTCTTTCAATCATCTCCGTTTGATTTCTGTTTACAGCATTCTCTCCTGCCGCGCCGCTATTTTACATGGATTTTAATTCCGGATAACAAAATGGGTAAAATCCGTGAAAAACCCTGCGGGACTGAAACGGAAGCAACACTTTCCCATACGAAAAGCCCGCATCCAGGCCATTCAGTTTAACCTCAACCGCCGCAATGGTTGACGCCGCCACCGCCTGCATTGGCGCCTCAATTGCATAAAACCGAAAGCGGTTTTGTTTGGCGCCATATACCGATCTCTTCCTTACTGAACTAATTCCCTATCCCTCAGTTCAGAAAAAGACCCAATGCCAGCCAGATGGAGCGCATCCCGGCGCGACGCGTTCCTGGCGCCGCCCCCAATCAGGTTTCGCTTTAAAGATACAGAAAGGAAGGTTCTATGATTCACACAAGACCGGGGAGAGGGACTGGCGAAGAAGGGCCCAACAGCGGGCGCACACATACCAGGGAATCGTTGCTCCGAAGCATAGCCAATTTGCGCGACTTCGTTGAAAAAGCGCCCGAGGGACTTCGCCGGCTCGGACCGGACGGTCTCATACTCTGGGCTAATCAGGCGGAACTGGACATGCTGGGTTACACTCGCGAGGAATATATCGGACATCGCATCAGCGAGTTCCACGCCGATGCCCCGATGATTGAGGATTTTCTCGCCCGCCTGGCCCGCGGGGAGACCTTGCGTGGGCGCGAAGCCCGCATGAAGCATAAAGACGGCTCAATCCGCCACGTTCTGATCGACTCCAACGCGCTCATTGAGAACGGGAAGTTCGTTCATGCCCGATGCTTCATGCGCGACATTACCGACCGCAAGCGCGCCGAAGCGAGGATGACCCACGCATACGAACGGGAATCCGCGGCCCGCGCGGCCGCCGAGGCCGCGAATCGCAACAAGGATGAATACATCTCCGTTGTTTTAAGCGCATTGCGCCCCTCTCTGAACACAATACTCGACGCCAACCGCATGCTGCGTGATTATCCAACGGACGCGCCTCAATTGAAAAAGTCCTGCGACCTCATCGAGCGCCACGCCAGGGCGCAACTGCGACTGATAGAAGACCTGCTCGACCCTTCTCGCGCGGCCGGGCTCCCAACAGTGCGGCGGCTTATGCTGGAGCGCGCCGCCAGCGCCGAATATGAAACTGCCCGGCTTCAAGGTCAAACCAACAAGTGAGGGCGCGGGAGTTGTCTCGACTCAGTCGACCGTAGCAAAAAGCCACACTCATTGTAGTTGTTAGCCACACAATAGAAGCTTCGATGCGCCGCCGGCAAAAGAAAAGCATTCTCGTTTCAAGCAGGACGCAAGTTTTTCTCAAGGCGCCCGATGATAATTTCCATCAGTGATGACAACAGCAAAGGAGGAATTCAATGACCGAACCCGAGAGAATCAAAGACATCGAGGAACAAATCCCCCTTGCGTGGCTGTTGCCCGGCGTGAACCTGGAATGGTTTCCGCCGGAAGAGTCTGCGAAGCTCAAGCGCGCCGTGCTCGACATCTACAGGCTTAGCCATGCCCGTGGTTTCAAGGCCGGCGCCGATCACGCGATAAACGCGATCGCAGGCGCATTACAATCGCTACATGACGATTCACAGATGGAATTGATGAAGCGCCGGCCCTCGTCGCGAATGCGCGAGCGCTGGCAGAACTACAAAAAATCGCTGCGCTCGATCCGCGCGACAGTCGTCCAAAAATTCAGCGAACAGTAGCCTGGAAGATGTCGCCGTCAAGGATAAAGATTTCGCGCCGTGGTCTCCGGAGGAAGACTCGCCTGATGCGGAAGAATATTGCGGAGCCTTATATGAGGCGGCTCGAGCTTTAGATAGAGATGGTTGAATTAGGATTTCAGCCAGAGCCGCAGAGAACACAGAGGCCCTGATGATTTCTCTGCGCTCTCCGCGGCCGCTGTGGCTGAAATCTGAAAAGCGGTTCAGTTTTCCGGCGGGACAATCAATTCACAGCTTTTTTGGAGACCTGAGGCGACTTGCGGCAGGATTCCCATTTTCACGTAGCTGATGGCCATATGAGATTTGACATTTGTCATCTCTCGGAAATCTTTCAATGCTGATTGAGCATTGAATCGAGATCGCTTCCGACGATGTCAAATCTCAAATCTCATATGGCGGACGGAAAATCGATCTCCTCATTTATCGTCTACGACCTGCGGACTGCAACCCACAGACCATTTAAACCGAGCTAAAACATATCAGGCCTGTATGGACGATTCTGTTCAATACGATACGGTATGCGAACAATTCGGCCATGACCGTTTCTGAACGCATGAAATAAACGCATGTCTTTTCCGTAGAGGGGCTTCGACCACATCCAAAATGTTCTCTCGGCTGGCTTGATACTTGCCATTCCATTCGATGGCAGGAGACCCGGTGATTATGCGCAATCACGCATCCTGATAGATTTGATAAAGGAGGATTATGAACTTCGGTAAAATCAAAAAATTTGCATTTGCGCTGACTCTTGCATTGGGTTTTGTGTGCGCTCCTGGATTATCCAGTTTGTCCACTATTCAGGCTCAACAGCCCAGAGACAGGATGTCAATGGAGCGAACCGCGTTTCGCGAGGGATTCCGCCAGGGGCAAGCAGACGCTCGGGCTCGCCGTCGCTTCGATTACAGCTCGCGCTTTTATCGCCATGTCAATCGTAATTACCGCGACGACTTCCGCAGAGGTTATAAACAAGGTTTTCGTCGAGGATGATCAGCAGCCACGGATTTTCCCACACTGTGGGAAAATCCGTGGCCGCTGATTCTTTTCCAATTCCAATCCCGCCAATGTTGAGCGCCCGGCGTTCACACAGTCTAAATCCCACCCGAATCAACTACTTCGCGACTCGCCGAAACGGAATGCTGTAAGAGAAGATTAATTAGAAACTTGGAGCATGTTTCAGTTTATCTGAGTATAATGCGCCCGTTCACAGCACAGCCACACAGGTGAATTGGCGACGAATTGGCGATGGGCGAATAATAAATGATGCGCTGATATGGAGTATTTACTTATTTCATCACTCACGCTTGAACGATACTCAAGTCTCGTAGTCAGTCTCACAGCCGAAGTGAGATGTGAATTGAAATGAAATGAACCAAGGAGAACCACGATGAGATTATCATCCGCTCGGCGTAACTTGTGGCTTGGCATTAGCCTCTTACTTCTGGCGGCGCCGGTCCTGGCGCAAAGCAAATCGCAGAAAACAAGCGCGCCAACAAATCCCGCGCAGAAAAAAGAGCCGCTCGCCGAAAACGAAAACCCCGAACTAATCGGCAAGCGCAACATCAACAAACTTCAAATCAACTTCTATGGTTTAGACAAAGAGGTCGCCGTCGGTCGCCAGTTCGCCCAGGAGGTGGATCGCTCGGCGAAACTGGTCGAAGACCCGATCATCGTCGAATACATCAACAAGGTCGGCCAGAACCTGGTGCTCCATTCCGACGCCAAAGTCCCGTTCACCATCAAAGTGATCGACACCGATGAGATCAACGCCTTCGCGCTGCCCGGCGGCTTCTTCTATGTCAATAAAGGCCTGATCCTGGCGGCGGACAACGAAGCCGAACTGGCCGGACCGATGGCTCACGAGATCGCGCACGTCGCGGCGCGCCACGGCGTCGAGCAGGCGTCGAAAGGCCAGCTCGTCAACTGGGCGTCATTGCCGCTGATCTTCATGGGCGGCTGGGGCGGATTCGCGGTGCAGCAGGCGGCGAGTCTCGCGATTCCGCTGGGCTTTCTGAAATTCAGCCGCAACGCCGAAAATGAAGCCGACATGCTGGGCGTGCAATATCTGTGGGCCACCGGCTACGACCCGCACGCGATGTCGACCTTCTTCGAAAAACTCATGGCCCAGGAGAAGAAAAAACCCGGCACCATGGCGAAAATCTTCAGCACACACCCGATGGTCGGCGACCGCATCGACAGGGTCAACGCGCTGATCGCGCGATTCCCCGAACGCAGCGAATACACCATCAACACCTCTGAATTTCAACAGGTGAAGGGCCGGCTGATCGCGTTCACGAACGCCCGCTCCACCGGCGGACGTGGAGGCGCTTCCGACGCCGACAGCAAACGTCCGACTCTCAAGAAGCGCCAGCCCGGCGCTCCCGAAGGTTCGGATCCCAACGCCACCGGCGAGACGCCGACAGAGCGTCCAACACTGCGGCGCAAAGACGGCAATGATCCGAAGACCGAATCTTCATCCAAGCCAAAGAACAACTAGTTTTCGCGAAACATCAAAAGGGAGCGTTATGAACAGGAGTTATAGCTTCTATACCTCCCGTTCATAACGCTCCCTTTTTTCATTTTTATACGCAACAATTGACCGGGCCTCATTGAAATTAAGACTCTTCTGAGTGTAACATTGGCCACGCTTCGACAAGAGGTCTATTTCTTGGTTACGAGGTCCATTTTCATTGACCATCTGTAGATTCAATCAACCGCTCAAGATCAATTCAAGTTTTAAACGCGAATGACCGGCGAGGTGCGCCTCGACCGCCGCTTCCTTTTTTCGTTTCAAAACATGGCCTTAAAGGGCCGGCGCCAGGGGAGGAACCAAGTGAAGATCGACATTTCCATCAACGGCCAGCGACGCGAAGCCGATGTCGAGCCGCGATTGCTGCTGGTTCATTTCATTCGTGATCTGGTCGGGCTGACCGGGACTCACATCGGGTGCGAAACATCCATCTGCGGCGCCTGCACGGCGCTGATGAACGGCAAAGCCGTCAAGACCTGCGCCATTCTGGCGGTACAGGCAGACGGCGCCGAAATCACCACTATCGAGGGACTGGCGAAGGACGGCCAACTCCATCCTGTACAGGAAGGATTCTGGGAATGTCACGGTCTGCAATGCGGCTACTGCACTCCCGGAATGATAATGTCCGCCTGCGGACTGCTTCAGGAGAATCCGAATCTCAGCGAAGAGCAGATCCGTCACGGCCTGGAAGGCAACCTATGCCGCTGCACCGGCTACCAGAACATCGTCGACGCCGTGAAATATGCGGCCGCCAAAATGCAGGCCCGGGCGGCAAAGGCTGACTAACGAAAGGAGGAAAGGCATGACCATCCTGCCGAAATATATCGGACAGAAAGTC
>DASUFM010000716.1:0-5663 GCA_036274535.1 Blastocatellia bacterium | reverse complement strand
GAAAGCGCGAACGCTGGCGGAGAAAGCCGTCGGGCGCATTCGGTCGGATTTTCCCGGCTGGAGGGTCGAAGAGCTGGTCGTTCCCGGTTCACCGTCGGAATCGTTGATCGTAAAGGCCGATGAATGGGGCGCTGATTTGCTTGTTGTCGGCTCACATGGCCATACCATGCTCGGTCGTTTCTTTCTCGGCAGCGTCTCACAAAGCGTCTTAGCGCACGCCCGCTGCTCGGCGCGCGTGGCGCGCCTTCTGCCCCACAAACAGACGGCCGCTCCCGGCTCTCCGGTCCGCATCGTCATAGGCGTTGACGGTTCGCCTGGCGCTGAGGCGGCGGTCCGAGCGGTCGCATCACGCCAGTGGCCGGAGGGTAGCGAAGCCTGTGTCGTTAATGGCTTATGGGTCATACCGCCCGTCTCCGAAGAGGAGGAAATGCATGAGCACATCGCGATGCAAGTGGCGGAATGGGTCGCAAGACAAAAGCCTGTCGCAGAAGAGATGCTCGGCTCCGCCGTCGAACAATTGAAAGCCGCCGGTTTGGCCACAACCGCCATTATCAAAGTGGAAGAGCCGAAGCGGCTTCTGTTAAGCGAGGCCGAAAGATGGGATGCGGACTGTGTTTTCGTCGGCGCAAGGGGTCTCAGTCGTCTCAAACGGCTGTTGCTCGGCAGCGTGTCAATGGCGGTGGTGACGCGCGCTCAGTGTTCAGTCGAAGTTGTGCGCGCCAAATGATCGCGGGGTTAGCTCTCCTATTATTGATGTGTAGAAAAAAGGAAGAGGGTGAATTATGACTCCCAAAACAGACTCCGATCTGAAACAGGATGTGCTCCGCGAATTACGATGGGACACTCGTGTTCAAGAAATGGACATCGGCATAACCGTCGGAAATGGGGTTGTGACTCTGCTCGGTAAGGTCGACAGTTACGCCGCAAAGATCGCCGCGGAGGAAGCCGCGCGGCGAGTGAGCGGTGTGCTCATTGTTCTGAACGATCTTCAGGTAACCGTGACTCCGTCATCGCGGAAAGAGGATAAAGAGATCGAGCAGACTGTCAGAAGGCTGTTCGAATGGGACGTGCGGATTCCGCAACAACACATAACAACGACTGTTGCTGATGGCTGGGTGACGCTTGAAGGCAAGGTCGGGTCCTTGATTGAGCGTGAGGACGCGGAGCATGCGATCCGTTATGTAACCGGAGTTCGCGGTGTGATCAATAAGCTTCAGGTCGTGCCGCAAGAGGCCAGTGCGAGTGAAATCAGCGATGCGATCCGGGAGGCGCTGGCGCGAAGCGACGTCAGTTTCCCTGAACGGATTCAGGTGACGGTGGCGGACGGGGCGATTACGCTATCCGGACAAGTCAGTTCCTGGACAGACAAGCTTATAGTCCTCAGCGCGGTCAGTCACACGCCAGGAGTCCGCTTCGTCTATGATCAGCTCCATATCGATCCATATTCATGATCTCGGTATGCCGAGGGTAGGCGCAGGACTATGTGATCGGCATTGCGCGTTTTCGCCCAGATGATCGGGCAACTTTGCGTAATAGGGCCAGATCAACTCGCGGTGGATAAAGTTGGATCGTCAGGGTCACGGCGACCTCAGGCACGCCGGTTGCCTATTTCACTCTGTTCATATTCAGATCCAAATCGAGTTTAGAAGAAAGGGGAGTCAACCGATGCAATCCAACACACAAAAACTTCCGAGCGTTCAAATTCGTCCTGCCGTACTGCGCCAACTCGAATGGGATCCCGAGGTCCCTCACGAACGTATTGGCGTGACTGTGGTGGAAGGCGTGGTGACACTCACAGGACAGGTGGATACCTACGCAGAGAAAATTGCGGCCGAAAGAGCGGTCAAGCGGGTCTATGGCGTCAAGGCGATAGCCAACGATCTTCAGGTAGGACCTGCGGGCGTTCGCACGGACACTGAGATTGGAGCGGACGCAGTCCGCGCGCTTGCGGCGCATGTAAACGTGCCGGACGATCAGATCACGGTCACGGTCAGAGACGGCTGCGTTACTCTCGAAGGGAGCGTTGACTGGATGTTTCAGAAAAAGGCCGCGGAGGATGCGGTGCAGTATCTGGGAGGAGTGAGAGAAATTGCCAACCAGATAAAGGTGATATCGACGGTCTCTCCGGTCGAAGTTCGCGAAAAGATCGAAGAGGCGCTCGGCCGGCACGCTGAGGTCGAGGCCAGCCGAATCAAAGTCGAAGCCTACGACGAGGTGGTCACATTGTCGGGCACAGTGGATTCTTGGGCGGAGAAAGAGGAAGTTGAACGAGCCGCGTGGTCAGCGCCGGGAGTTTCCAGAGTGGAAAACCACATCGCAATTGCGCCGGAGTTGATCTTCTGGGAATGAACAAGACGAGTTCTTTGCCAGTGACCGGCCTGTCGTTGAATAGGGTCAGGATCAAACTAGTAGAGCGCCACTATGCAGTTGATGGATAAAGCCGTTTCAGTTTGGTTCTGGCATTTTCCAAGGAAAACTGCCAGTCAATCGTTGCTTTCTGTTCGTTCCGTCGTTCTTCCCAAGCGCCAATCTCTTGTTTGAGTGTCGGCTCGTCAGGGATACGGCGGTCGAGACATTGCCGTTGCAGAATACTCAATTCGATTTCCGCCATATTGAGCCAACTTCCGTGCTTCGGCGTGTAGTGAAAATTGATCTTTCTCAAAATGCGTCTGGCCTCCGCAGGCTCGAAGGCTTCATAGAGAGAAGCAGGCTTGTGTGTATTGAGATTATCCAAGGTCAGTTCAATGGCCTCTGCCTCAGGATAACGTTCATCCACTAGCCACTTCATCTGGTGCGCGAAATCGAGCTTTGTGCGGCGCTCTGTAATCTCGACGTGCCGCCATCCGGCTTGCGGCTCGACAAACAGAAAGATGTTGCGCGTGCCGTTGCGCTCATATTCATAATCGTAGCGCTCGGGCTGACCGGGCCGACTTGGCAGCGGCGTGCGAGTCTCCTTGATCAGTTGCTTGTTCGACTCATCAAAGTTGACTTTCGGGCGCTTCGGGTCATAAGGCGTGGCATATAGATCCAGCACATCTTCCATGGCCGCGACAAACTCGCTGCTAACGGTCGAAATGCGCCACTGCTGTTTCAACCACGGCTTGAGCTTGTTTTTTTTAGCGCCCGGCGGACGGTCTCATCCGAGATCGTCTCGACCACTTTCAGCTCAACCAGTCGGTCAGCGAGCAACTGCATCGTCCAATGCGTCCGGCCTTCAGGAGCGTCGCTGCACGCTTCAGCAATCAAGCGAGCCTTTGCTTTGACGTCTAGCTTGGGCTTCTTACCAGGGCGAGGTCGCTCGTTGAGGGCGTCAAGACCTCGCTCAACGAAGCTCTCCCGTACGCGTTCGACGGTCGCTCGTCCGACGCTGAGCGCCGCAGCAATCTGTTCGTCGGCGCAACCGTCGGCGGCTTTGAGCAAAATCCGCGCGCGCGTAACTTTTCGCGTCGGATGTTTTCCAGAGCGTAGCAACAGTTGAAGTTGTTCGCGCTCCTCATCATTGAGATTTACGATGTATTTTTTCTTTGGCATATCTGGCGATCCTCCGAGGAGGATTTTCAACCAGACGCGTGCCAGTTCAAAGAGCATCCATCAATTTCACGGTGGTGAACTACTAGGAATTTCGTGGACAGGTTCGGACGGATGGAACACGACTGCTTTTATGGTGATCCTGTATTCTGCGTGTCCTTTCGGTGGCAAGTCTTGACGTGAGCCACGCGCTTCCTGCGGATCTCTGACGGCGCCACGCCCGCTCACCGAAGGGACACGAAATATTGAACCCCTCATACGATTTCGTTTGCCAAAGCCGACGAACCAGGCTGTTGATCGCAGTCCAGCAAAAAGCCTGATCTGAATTAACGCATAAACCAATCGTAAATAGAGCAGGCGGTTTTCAAGAATAGCTGGATTTGAAGGGCTTACCGCTTCGACGCGGCCGCCTGTCAATCCAAGCGCTATACCCATGACAAAATCGGAGTGATGAAGATCAGGAACGACGCCGCATTCACATTCATGGAATAGGCCATCCCCACCTCCAGCAGGCAGCGCATAGAACGCTACATCAAAAACATTGCCGAAAATGTTCACCCATTTTTCATCGGTTTCATTCTATCTTTAACTGGCCGCGCTCATGCGCTTCAACTGGCCACGATCCCGCAGGATGATTTCAGGAACTCCCTCAAAATTCCTCAAATCTGCAGGTCAGGCAGATTCGTTAATTTGGCAGGCGGCTTTGCATGCGGAGTACCCATTTCATGCAACGATGCCCGAAATCCACTGGCTCGCAATACATCATCGGGCAGCCTCCGACCAGACAGTTGACGCCAAGTCGCTCACACTCCGCCACGGCCTCGTCCGATACGCTCCCCTGCCCAAAGGAGCGGTGCAACCACACATGGCGAATTCCGAGGTCCGCGCATTCACGGACGATCCCGGCCGATATATCCGGATGAGTCACAATCATCACGGCTTCGACCAGTTCAGGAGTTGAATGAAGATCGGGATAACAAGGATCTCCTTCCACTTGCGCGGCGTTCGGGTTGACCGCATAGACCTGATAACCCGCCCCCTTCAGCTTCCGGTATATGGCATTAGCCGGTTGTTGAACATCCCGAGAGACGCCCGCGACAGCGATACGCTTGTGGCTTAGAAACTCAACAACTGGTTTTGGCGCTTTTGACATAGTGGAATCTCCCGGTCTTCCTCAATAATTCAAGAAGGCCGCCATCTCGGACGCAAGTTCATTCTGGCGCCCAACCAACAAATGGCCGCCGACTGGATAACCGAGAAAGCGGGCGCGCGGAACGCGTTCGGCTATATGGCGAGCGACATCGTATGTCCCGAACAGGTCATCGACCGCGCTTATGACAAGCGTGGGAGCGGCGATCCGCTCCAGTTCGTAATGCTCAAGCGAGGAGGTAACATGCGCGTCGTTAAGCAGCCCTGGCCGGCGCGAACTGACGGGCAGAATGTGATCCATGACTTCGCCAATACGCGCCTGCTCGTCGGCGCTCGCGTTCTCTACAATCTCCGGCGGCGTTGCGAGAACCGCCCGGATCATGGTCGAGGGAGCTATCCGGGTCATGGTCCAGAAGAGGAAGTCGGACTTGAGCGCCGTATTGAACATGAGTTCGGTCCCGCCGGGCGCCCGGACCCGCGGCGCATCGCCGGGCCGAGCCACATAAGCGGCGGGAACCAGAAGGATCATGGCGCTGAGCCGATCGGGATACTTCAGAGCAAATTGCATTGATGACGGCGCTCCAGCTGAGGCGCCAAGGATCGCCACACGCCTGATCCTGAGCGCATCGAGCAGACAGGCATGCGCGTCTGCTTGCGCGGATGCCGACGCGTCAGCCGGCAACGGCGTGCGCAAGTAGCCGAAGCGTGACATGGCGATGACGCGGAAACCGCGCCTGAGGAGCGGTTCGCCGATCTCCAGCCCCTGGTCGTGGCCGCCGCCTGCGCCATGCACAACCAATACCGGCGGACCATTACCGGCGATCGCGTACTCGACCGGGCCGCAGGATGTCTCAGCTATAAGACTTCCGGTAGAGACGCGCTCTCGCGCCTGATCAATATCGTGACGGTAATTGGCGTAGGCCAGCCAGGATAGTCCGGCGAGAAGAAGCCCAACAAGAATTGAGACGACGCGACGCGCACGCGAT
>DASUFM010000715.1:0-2016 GCA_036274535.1 Blastocatellia bacterium | reverse complement strand
TTTTGCAACTTAATTCTACTCTTCAATGAAGTTCTGACGACCCATTTCCAACCCAAGACTGGGATTAAGTTAAGGCCCCGAAGTGGCGACAGCCTTTGGAGTGCGGGCGTTCGGGACCGCTTTGGTAGTCATCCTGGATCCCACAGACTTCGGGGACGAAAGACCCGGCGGGTTCTCTCTGATCATTGTCGAAAAATCGAAGTTGACTACCAAAGCGGTCCCGAACGCCCGCACTCCAAAGGCTCCGCCGTTACGATCTACGCCCATTATTCGCTAACTTAACCTCATTGGCCTTCAGGCGGAATCTTCGGATAAACTCCAATTCCGTGACCGAAAACTATTCCGCCTGAAGGCGGGGCTACGGCCGATTAGTTCCGAGTCGATTGCGGCGCGGCGCCGCGCACTATGCCGTGTCCGGCCATGTCGGGTTTCACGATGCTCTCTGCGACGCGTTTGATGTCTGTCTTTTTGACCGCGCGGATCAGGTCCGGTTGCGCTTCGACGTCGGTCGGTTGGCGTCCGAAGATGACGGCGCGCGCATATTCCAGCGTCCTGGCGTTATGATCCTGGAGCGCGATGGCGTAGCGTCCGATCTCGGCGTTGCGCGCCTGTTCGAATTCATCGTCGGTAGGTTGCGCGGCGGCCATGCTCTGCAGTGCGGCTTGCAGCGATTCGCGCGCGCGCTGTTCGTTTTCAGGCAGCGTAGAGAACTGGGCCAGGAATACGCCGGACGCCAGGCGCTGGTCCGAGATCAGAAAGACGCCGTCGGTCAGGTTCTGTTTGTCGCGCAGTTCTTCGACCAGCTTCCCCGAAGACGCCAGGGTCCCCAGCATCGACAGCGCCAAAAGGTCGTTCTGCTTCTCCGGCGGAATCTGGGGCGAGCGGAAGCCCGTCGCAATCTGTGACGACTGGCGCGACCGTTGTTCGATCCTGTCGTCCGGCGTCGCGTAAGAATTCGGCAGATTCGCCTTGATGGTTTTATCGAGTTCGTTGCGCTTCAGGCCTTCGGAGAAGATCCTGGAGACGAGCGCCGATCCGTCCGTGTCGCCGACGATGACAACCAGGGGAAACTGTTTCTTGATCGTCTTCGCATGCCAGGCTTCCAGTTTCTCTTCATTGGCCGCCTTCACGACCTCCGGCAGCCCGAATCGCGGCAAACCGTACGGATGTCCCGGGTAGAGCGAATCCCACATCAACTCGATCGAACGCCGGCGGCCGTCGTCGCGCGAACGCTCCTGATCCGCGATGACCGCGTCGCGTTCGCGCGTGACCTCCACCTTGTCGAAGAAGGGATTTTCGATCACGTCCAGCAACAGCTTGACCGCGTTTTCGGCGTTGCGCGAGATCACGTCAAGCGTGAAGCCGAAGAAGTCAGGCTCGTTGACGATCTGAATCTTTCCGCCGTAACTCTCGAGTTCGTGAGCGATCAGGTCGAATTTGCGTGTCGTCGTGCTCTTCATCATCGAGCGCAGCATCAATTCCGTCAGGCCGCTCGAGGTCTTGTCTTCGATCAAACGGCCGCCTTGAAAATAAACGCCGATCGAAATCTTGGGATAGGCCTTGTCCTCGCGCACATAAGCGCGAGGGCCTCGCAGCACCGAAAAATCCTTCACCGGCAAGGGCACGCTGGCGATGACCACATTCTGTCCTTCGTCGCCCCCCGTTCGCTCTTCGCCCTGCCGGAAGGCTTTCAATGCGACCGCCGGTTTGACCTCTTCCGGCCTTACCGGTTGCGCCGCCCTCGGTTCAAAAGTCAGAATCAATTCGGCGAATTTTTCCGGCGTGAAGGCGCGAGAGATGGCCCTGGCCGATTCATATTCGCTGACCGAAGCGTTGGCCAGCGTCAGGTATTTCGCCGCCGCCTGCTGTATGTCCTGCGCGTTTATGGCGCGGACCTGCCTGAGGATTTTGTCGAACAGTTTGTGGTCGCCGGATCGGATCTGATAGCGCGCCAGCGTCGCGGCTTCGGCTTCGTAGCGCGAAATGGTGTCGATGTATTCTTTTTCCAGCATGACG
>DASUFM010000714.1:0-10356 GCA_036274535.1 Blastocatellia bacterium | reverse complement strand
GAGAGAACCCACCGGGTCTTTCGTCCCCGAAGTGTGTGGGATCCAGGATGACTACCAAAGCGGTTCCAAGCAACGGCGCCTCCAAAGGCTCCGCCGTTACGATTTACGCCCACTATTCGCTAACTTAATCTCATTGGCCTTTAGGCGGAAGCCTGGGGTAAAGATCAATTCCGAGAATCCAAACTATTCCGCCTGAAGGCGGAACTACGAACTTTTCATTGTTTCAGGGCTGTCCTATTTTGATCAACTCAGATTCAAACCGTCCAGCCGCCCGGTCGCGTCGCCGAAGTAATCGGCGCGGACGCCCATGCGATCCATCATCGTCAGGTAAAGGTTCGCCATCGGCGTTTCCCTGCGACAGACGATGCGCTGGCCGGTCTTGAGGGATTTTCCGCCGCGTCCGGCGATGAGCGTCGGCAGGTCTTCGTGCGTATGCCGGTTGCCGTCGGACAGCCCGGCGCCGTATACGATCATCGAGTTGTCGAGCATCGTCGAGTCGCCTTCCTTAATCGATTTCAGCCTGCCGATCCAGGTCGCGAACTGCTGTACGTGATAGGTGTTGATCTGGGCGACCTTTTCCATCAGGTCCGGTTGGTTGCGATGGTGCGTGAGCGGGTGATGCCCGTCCGGGATGCCGATCTCACGGTAGGAGCGCGAAGTGCCCTCGCGCGTTACTATGAACGTCACGACGCGCGTCATGTCCGCCTGAAAAGCCACCGTCACCATGTCGGTCATCAACTTGAAGTGTTCGGCGAAATCGCTCGGGATTCCGTATGGTTTTTCCATGCCGGGGTTGATTTCGGTCTTGTCCTGTTCGGCCTTCTCCAGTTGGCGCTCGATTTCGCGGACGGAAGTGAGATATTCGTCGAGCTTGCGTTTGTCGGTCGGGCCGAGCGTGGATTGAAGCTTTTTCGTATCGGCGACGACCATGTCCATCACGCTGCGCCGAATCCTGGATTGCCGCGCTCGGGCCTCGGGGCTCAATGTGGCGCCGGAACCGAACAATCGTTCGAACAACTGGCGCGGGTTCAGAATCGGCGGCAGCGGCTGTGTCTCGCTCCTCCATGCCAGGTTGTTCGTGTAGGCGCATGAGTAGCCCGAATCGCAATCGCCCGCCTGGCGAGCGTCTTCTATGCCAACTTCCAGGGACGGAAACCGGGTCTTGCCGCCGATTTCTCTGGCGACGATCTGGTCGCAGGAAACGCCCGACAGAATATCGGTCGTGGTCTTGCGCACGTGAACGCTGGTGAGATAGGAGCCGCAGCATCTGCCGTGATCGCCGGGTCCGTCAAGCCATGCCCGCCCGGCGTTGTTCGTCAGGTTGCTGAGCAGTAGGATGTCCTCCCTGAACGGTTCGAGCGGCTTCAGCACTCGCGGCAATTCGCCGAGTTTCCCTTCGTAACTCGGATTCCAATGCTGCATCATTATGCCGTTCGGCACATACACGAACATCATCCTCACCGGCGTCTCGCCCGGAATCTTACTGGAGGCCAGCGCGGGCGTCATAGCGTCGAGGAATGGAAGCGCAATCGCCGTACCCATTCCCTTGAGGATCGTTCTTCTCGGAATCGCCTTTCGCGTAATCATCGTTGGTTCACCTCCTTTGGCTCCTTTGGCTCCTTCGGTTTTATAGCTACCGCCTCACCGCGCCGCGACTGGAACGGCAGGCTCCGCGTGATCTCGTAAATGAGCGTCTGGAATTGATAGCCGGACGCATTCAACTTCCTGCTGACGTCATTGACCGTTCTTTTATCGTACGGCTCCAGCCCGCGGCCCAGCGCGTAAGTCAGCATCTTTCCGGTCAGGCATCGCGCGAAATCCGGTATTTCTCCCTTGAGCAACGCCCGCATCTCAGCCGGCGTGACGAAGGACTTTCCGTTAGGGAAGGTTCCGCTCACGTCAATCGGAAACTTTCCGTCCATCGTGCGCCATCGTCCGATGGCGTCGTAATTTTCCAGGCCGAATCCGAGCACGTCCATTCGGTTGTGGCAGGCGGCGCAGGTCGGGTTCGAGCGATGCTTTTCGAGTTGCTGCCGAAGCGTGCCCGTGTTGCCCACGGCGCCTTCATCCAACACCGGCACATCGGGAGGCGGCGCCGGGGGCGGCGCGCCCAGGATATTCTGCAGCACATACTTCCCGCGAATCACCGGCGAGGTGCGCGTCGGATAGCTCGAAACAGTCAGGACGCTCGCCTGGCTTAAAATTCCGCCTCGCTGGTCGGTCTTCAAATCCACCCTGCGAAACTCCGGCCCGGTGACGCCCTCGATCCCGTAATGTTTCGCCAGCGTTTCGTTCAGAAAAGTGAACCTCGCGTCAAGGAAATCCGAGAGGGGGCGGTTTTCGCGCAACATCGCTTCGAAAAACATTCTGGTCTCGGTCTTCATCGCTTCGCGCAGCTCCGGCCCCCAGGACGGGAACTTTTGCGGGTCGGGCTTGACTACGTCCAGGTTGCGCGTCTCCAGCCATTGCCCGGCGAAATTGTCGGCCAGCGCGGCGGCCTTCTCGTCGGCCAGCATGCGACCGACCTGCGCGTCGAGCGAGGCTCGCAGTTTGCCGGCTTCGGCCAGGGAAAGCAATTCATCGTCCGGCATGGAACTCCACAGGAAGTAGCTCAGTCTCGAAGCCAGTTCGATTTCGGAAATCTTGTGAACTCTGGCCGGGTCTGTCGGGTCCTGGTCCCGCTCGATGCGGAACAGGAAATTGGGCGACACCAGCATTGCCTGAATAGCCACCTGGATACCCTGCTCCGCGCTCAGCCCTTCGGTTTTCGACATCCCGACCAGTTTGACGAGCGACGCGACTTCGCTCTTCGTAACCGGGCGGCGATAGGCGCGCCGCGCAAGCGTGGAGACTATCGTCTCAACGCAGGCCGGCCCTGATTTCGGATCGCAGATCAGGATCTTCTTTCGGCTCGGCTTCTCGGTCTGCGATGGAAAAGGCCCGACAAAGAGCATCGAACCGATGTACTTGTTCTTCTTGTTGTTGTAAGTGTCCTTCATCGAAAGGCCTTTGACGAAATCGTCATTGATGAAGGCCGCGCGAAATGTATGATCGCCTTCGGGCAGAAACAACCGCATCTCCTCTTCAGAATACGGATCGAAGTATACGAGTTTCGACGGTTTGGTTTCGACCTGAATCGTATTCAAAAGCTTGCCGTCCATCCAGAAGCCCATCGTCACGGGCTTCGCGTCCGCGCCACGCTCTCCCGGCAGGCCAAAGCGAATAGTATATTCGCCGTCCCATTCGACGCGATGCGTGATTTCGACCGTGCTCGGATTGAGCCGCCGGATGTTCATGTTCTTACGGCTATACTCGGCTTCGATAGGTTTTTCGGGCGGCGGGTCCGCGCCGATGGCGCGCGCCGCGATTCGCTCAGCGGCCGTCATGTATTTCTCCATGAGCACGGGAGAAATGGTCAGCACGTCGGCGATATTATCGAAGCCGTCGCCGGAATCGTCCACGGGAAATTCCTGAGTGGCGCGAAAATCTACGCCCAGCAGATCGCGGACGGTGTTGGCGTATTCATTCCGATTCAGCCTCCGCGCCGTCACCCGTCCGGGATCAGCGCTGGATTGTCTGTCAACTTGATCGAATAGATTTTCAATCCATTGGACGACCGCCTGCGCTTCGGCTTCTTTCGGCCGCGGCATGCCCTTGGGCGGCATCTCGCCGGTCCTGATCTTCTTCGCCACTTCCTCCCAATGCCGCCGGTCCTGAATAATCGAGGCGGTTGTCGAATAGGCCTCAAGGTTCAGGCTGCCCGCCTTCATGTCCGCGCTGTGGCACCCGTAACAGTGCTCGGTCAGGAACGGCCGCACCGATTGCTCGAATCCCGCGTCCTGGCGCCCCTGTTGCGCATAGCGCGCCGACCACGGCGCCGCCAGCCAGAAGGCGGTGATTATAAATGCGATGATCGTCAGGCGTAGTAGATTCTTTCTTCTCATAACTCGGTACCATTCAGCCACGAATGAACACGAATGAACACGAATCTTTTTCTTGATCTTTACGATTCATCTGTTTTCGATCCCTGAACCATCATTTGTGCTCATTCGTGTGTGTTCATTCGTGTTCATTCGTGGCTGAAATTCTTCATTCTTAAGCGCCACATCAAATTTCCCGGATCAGCTCGGCGTTCAATTTCTCCCATCGGACTGTCCATGAACCGTCCGACGGGAAACCGGGCGCATGTGACGCCGGGGCGCCTCGCCAGCCGGCCGCCATAATCGCCACGGCGTAAAGCAATCCGCCGTTGCCGGGTAAATAGCAGGGCAGATTCCTTCGTTGCCAGTTGTGGCCATTCGGGAGATAGCGATTTTTTTCGCTTTCTAGTAATAACGCGTCTATCGCTATTCCAGTTTCGCCTAATCGCGCCGCCGTCATCGCCGTCATCGGATAATCCCAGCCCCAGGTGTCCGCCCACGTCCACTCCTTCATTGTTTTATGCAGCGTGCGGCGCATGATTTCGCGGTCGGCGCCGTCGCCCGGCAGCACGCCCAGCGCGGCCAGCATCGAGGGATGATCGTGATTGCGTTCAGTGTAAGTCTGCGGACAGTTTTCGTGGGCCAGATAAACGCCGTTTGCGACCGGCAGCGGCGAGAATTTGGAGATCACATCATCCCATTTCGGATCGCGTTTCATTCCGAGACGTTCGCGCCATCGTTGAGCTGTCTTCAACCCATACGACCAATAAGCCAGTTCGAATGTAGGGTTCCAGGTCTCGCGTGGTGGGTGATTTTCCTGAGCGGGAATGACTGGCGGGCCGAGCATGTATCGCTGCGTCTTTTGATCGAAGTGGGCGAACGAGGCCATAAACTCCGCCGATTCAAAAACGATCGGCCGGTAACGTTCAAGAGTTCGGCGGTTCGGATGCGTCAGGTAGCAAAGTTCCGCATAAGAGATCGGATGCGGCTGTTGCCAGATCAGCAATGGGCCGATGGATGACGGGCTGTCAGCGCCTTCGGGGCCGACCATTTTGGGCCATCGCGCTCCGGCGTAACCTTGCGAACGGGCCAGATTGCGCGCGGCCGGCAGAATTTTGCCGTACCATCCCAGGCTCTTTTCGAGCATCGGCGTCCGATTCCACAACGCGAAATGCGCCGCGTGCCACCAATGCATCTCCAGGTGAAACTTGCCGTACCAGCTGTTAACCGTCAATCCCGTTTCCTGCGGCGGCATCGATCCCGAGCATTGAATGGCCGTCAGGTATTGCGACAACACAATGCGGCGTTCCAACTCTTCAGCTCGATGGTCTTTGCTCCCTGCCAATTCGATTGCGCCGCCCGCCGTCCAGAAGTGGTTCCAATGCGCGGCGCTCGCGGAAAATGTCGCGGCCGCGGACGGCGTCGCAGACCTCAGTGGAAATGGATAAAACACAGCCGTGAATTCCAAACGAGGATTCTGTTTCGCCGGCGCCAGAACAAACTGATGTGTTTTTTCGACTGTGAACTCCGCCCGGCCGTTCCAATTGATCGCGGCGAAATATTGATCGGCGTCCAATTGGCGGCGAAGTTCGACGCGACTGGCCGTCTGTTTCGTCACTTCGGTCTTGTGATTTTCAACCTGTTTCCAATCCGCGGCCTGCATGCCAGGCGAGCCATAAGGAAATGCGAAGCGCGCAGCCAGTCTACCTTCGGCGATCAGCGGCGATTCGATAGCCACAGCCAGCAAATCGAAAGCGGGATGAACGGCGGTTTTGACCGTCACCGGTTTGCCCTCGAATTTGAATCGACTGGTCAACACGCCGGTCCAAAGATCGAGCCGTTGTTCGATGTCTGTGATGTCGGCGATCTGCGCTTCCCCGCCGCCGGATTTCGTCAACCGAAGCGCGACGCGGCCAAGGTGTAATCGGTGCGGATTTTCGCGCAGCCAGTTAAAAAGCTCATTCTGTCCGGCGGGGCTGACGGCGTAACCGACCTGCCGTCCGAAGGTGTCGAACTGAACCAGACGCAAGGCCTTCGGATCGAGCCCGGCCGGCAGCGGCGCGCTGTGCCATCCCCACTGAGACATAGTGCAGAGCGGCATTTCCTGCGCATAAATTTCAGGAAAGGTCTGTAGTCCAGTCACGTCCGCGGTAAACGCGAATTCGCCGTTGCCGACCGACAGCGGCGACAAAGGATCGAACTTTCGCAACACCGGACTGTGACGATGAACGAGCGCCGCGCGGTCAACAGGCGCAATGCGCCCCGCCAGACCTTTTATATGCAACAGGCCGCCCGTGGCGGCCAGCGTTTGTAGAAAATTGCGTCGAGACCGTTTCATGCTCTCTTTTCTTCCGCCGCGATGCGGCGGAAGAAGGATTGAAGTTTTATCTGGTCTTCTTCGTTGGAGTCGCAATCGCCGGGCGCGGCGGTTTCGCCATACCTTCGCCCATAAAAAAGCTCGCATGCGGCGGCTGGTTGTAGGCCACGTTCTGCCACGCGACGCTCAACCGGTATTGCGGGTCGTGCATCAAGGTGTAGAACCGGCGCTTCGTCGGAATGGTGGTCGTATAAATCCGCAGTTCCTTGTTGTCGGCCGTGCGCCAGATCACCTCCTCGCGCCAGTCGCCCAGGATGTCAGCGCTCAAAGCAGGCGTGGCCTTAGTGCCGTTGTTCGAGGCGCAGCCTTCGGCGGTCAGCGTTACGGCCTCGACGTTCTCCGCCCAGTTCCACTTGAAGATCATATTGCGATCCAGCAACTCGCTCAGCGTGTCGCCGTCCCAGAAGACGCCGAAGTTGCAGGAGCGCGGCTCGCGGTCGGATATCTTTTCGCCCTTGGCGCTGAACAATCCGGTGATGCCTGCGCCCTTGACCCAGCACTCAAACCCAGGGTAGCGCGGATCGATGTCGAGCGCCAGCCCGCGTCCGGGGCCTTCACCGTCGGCGCCCGCTTTGACCGAAGGCTTCTTCCATAGAATCTCGCCCGTCTTCGCGTCGCGGAAATGCGCGCCGGCGTCGTCGAACCGCTCCTGAATGTCGAAGACTTCGAGGCCCGGCCGCGCCGGGTCGAGGTCGGAAAGATGCAGCGCGTCGCCATGCCCGAGACCTGTCGTGTAAAGCCCTTTGCCGTTGTCGTCGATCACGCACGCGCCGTAGACGATCTCGTCCCTGCCGTCGCCGTCAACGTCGCCGACGCTGAGGTTGTGATTGCCCTGCCCCCCGTAGCCTTTATTTCCCTCGTCACCGCTGTCGAAAGTCCACACGCGAGTCAGCTTGCCGTCTCGCCAGTTCCACGCGGCCAACACCGAGCGGGTGTAATAGCCACGGCACATTACCAGGCTCGGTCGTTTGCCGTCGAGATAGGCGACGGCCGCGAGGAAGCGGTCAACGCGGTTGCCCCAACCGTCGCCCCAGATCGCCTTCATCTCATCGGCGGTCGGGTTGAGCTTAGCCGGATGCCGGGAAGGAATGTAATCGGTAGTGACCAGCGCCGCGCCCGTCATCCCGTCGAAGATCGTCAGATACTCCGGCCCGGCCAACACGTAGCCGGTCGTGTTTCGCCGCGCTTCGGCGCCAGACCGGTTGAGAGTTGTTATAAATGAGCCCTCAGGGTTCCGCCAATCCGCGTTGGCGTCGCCGATTACTTTGCCTTTGCCGTCAATCGTTCCATCGGCGGTCTTGCATGCGACCTCGGCCCTGCCGTCGCCGTCGAGGTCATAAACCATGAACTGCGTGTAATGAGCGCCCTCGCGGATGTTCTTGCCCAGATTGATGCGCCACAACAGCGTCCCGTTGAGCTTGTATGCTTCCAGGATCGGCGGGTCGGTCATCCCGGCCTGCGAGTTGTCGCGCCCTCTGCCTGCCTGATGCAGTACGATCTCGTACTCGCCGTCGCCGTCCAGATCGCCGACCGAAGCGTCGTTGGGCATGTAACCCTGCGGCGTCTGCAGCGGGATCGAAAGGTACTGGCGAACAGGCGCGTTGGCGGGCAGTGTGAACGCCTTGCTCGCCTCGCGTTCGCGCCCGTTGATCACTGGCCGCACGAAATAAGAAACCGCCTTCGTCAAATCGGCCTTCTCGTCAACGAAGAATGTCACGTCGGCAATCGGCTTCGCGTTGAGTTTGGCAGGCCTGGCGCCGGTTGTAACGCGGTAAATGTTGAACGATGTCGCTTCGGGATCATCGCCGAGCAGCCGCCAGCTGACGAAGACCTTCCCGCCGCCCTGATTGACGGCGACGACGCCACGTCCGAGTCGCTCCATCTGGCGCTGCGCGAAGGCTCCCGCGGAAATCACGGTTAGAGCCGATATTGACGCGATGAGAAGTAGAAGTTTGGTCATGATGGTCATTTTTGTTTTTTCCGCATACGGTTCGCCCACCGGTGTCCGTCAAAGTTTTGCGCATACCCAGGGTCGTTTCCGCCGCGCCGCAAAAACTCAACCGGCTCCCTTCGCTCACACCAGAACGGCAGTTGTATGCGGGCGTCTCCGTCGCCGCCGAACGTGACGATTTGGGCCAGGCGAAAAGCCGGCAAAACAGAGCAGGCAGACAGGTCGGCGGAACGCGTCTCATAAATCCTAAAAATAGAGTTTCAACGCGACCTGGATGAATCGTGGCGTGTAAGCGGAGCGTGACCCTGTGACACCCAGGAAGCCCCAGCGATCCGGCGTGTAAGCTTGCCGCATCCGGTAGAGTTTCAACCCCTCGAGCGTACTGATGTCGAAGGAATTGGCGTTCCGCGAGAAGAAGCGGTCCGGCAATTGCGTCCTGAAGAAATCGCGCGGCAGCGTCTGCGTGCCGGGCACGCGGCTGTTGGCGATGAGCGCGTTGATCTGCGCCAGTTTGTCCGCGCCTGCCGGCGTCGTGCGGGCCGGCCGGTTGGCCGGATCGAAGTTGCGCCACGCATCGTACTCGCCGTTGGTGATCGTCGCCTCGTTCGGCAGCGCGAAGATCTCACCGGAGTCTTCGAGGCGCCCCATTCGGAAGATCGGATGGTTGAAGGCGTTAATGAAGTCCACGCGGAATTCCAGCCGGCGTTTTGCGTCGGGGCCGAGGGCGAAATCCTTCTTGAGCGACATGTCGAGAGTATGCTGCGTCGGGCTGCGCGCGTTGTCGAAGGCGCGCGGCGCGTTGCCCAGCGTGCCTTTGGCCGGGCGCATGAAGGCCGAAGGATTGAAATAAGGCTCGCAATTCTGGCCGATCGGGCAACTGCGATCCCAGTTGGGATTGATCAATGGAACGCCCACTACCAGGTCGGGACGGATGTTTCGCGCATTTCCTTCGACGCCGAGCCGGTTGTCGTCGCGCAGGACGGCGACCATCGGAACGCCGCCCTGGATTCGACCGATGCCGCTGAAACTCCAGCCGCCGATCACCGAATCGATCAACCCCGGCGCCCGCGACAGAAACTGGCGGCCTCGCCCGACGGGCAGATCCCAGACCCACGAAGCGCTGAAGGCGTGCTTGATGTCGAAGAGCGAGACCGAACGATCCAGCCGCCGCGACGCGCCGTAATTGACGTGGCCCGTCGAGCGCACGTTCAGGTTGACGAAGCGAACGTCGCCCGCGTCAGAAGCGTCGTCCAGCCCTTTGCCGAAAGTGTAATTGACCGTGTACGACAGGCCGCGATTATGGCGGCGGCGCAGACTGACCGTCGCGGCATGGCGGATGCTGTTGGCAGACGAATCGAACATCATCCCCAGGCCCTCGAAACCCATATACTTCGTGCCGACGTAGCCTTGCGAGAAGACGCGCGCCGCGCCAGTCGGCGTAGTGCGTCCGAGCGGATCAGTCACGTTATCGAGCGGGTTGATCCCGCGCGCCAGATACGCGTCGGTCAATTCAAAAGGCACGGGGTTGAGGTTGATCGGCGGCAGGAAGAGATGCGTTCCCTTGCTGCCGTTGTAGGTTACTTCGATGACCGTCTGCTGAGGCGCTTCATAAGCCATCGAAAGGCTGAAGCTCTGCACATAAGGCGCGTGCGCGTTGGGAGAAACCGCAAGGCCGGCAATGTTGAGGCTGTCGAGATAGACCAGCCCGTCTTCCGGAATGTTGAGGAACGCGTCGGGCGAGATGGGCGTCAACACCGGCTTGTTGCAACAGAGCCTCCCTGCCACGTTCGTCCCCGGAAACTGCACGCGCTGGTCGAACGTGCCGAAGCCGGTCGTGCCTGCGGCGAAATCGGGCGACGGATTGCGCCCCATCCCCGTCAACGGCGCGTGCGACAGACCGTAACCGCCGCGAACGACGAAGCGACCGTTTTCATTCCAACCGAACCACCGCGGCGTATAGGCGAAGCCGAATCGTGGCTCGAAGTTCAGTTTCTCGACCGGGAAGATATAGCGCGAACGCCCTCCGCGCCCCGAGTAGCCGAACGGGACCACCAGCGCCGATGTTATTGTCCGCCCGTCCGGGAGGACGCACTGCGGGCCGGGTTGAG
>DASUFM010000713.1:0-7609 GCA_036274535.1 Blastocatellia bacterium | reverse complement strand
GATGTCAGATGTCAGATGTCAGATGTTAGATGTCAGATGTCAGATTGGAATTTGAGACATCAATTTTTACTGGAACCTGAAACCTAACATCTGACATCTGACATCTGACACCTATTAAGGCCCGCCTGCGAGATTCGCTTGCTGCCCCGTAGTTTCGTAGCGCTCCGGCAGTGGACTGCTCGCGTCACGCGGCAATGGGCTGGCCGCGTCATGCGGCATATGTCCTTTCTCGATGAAGGTTTTCATCCGCAACAGGTCCGCGTCCATTTCGCTCTTCGGGTCGGATCCGAAAAACCTCGCCAGGGCATGCCCGATTACCCCGCCGATCGGGTGGTAACACATCTCGATATGCACTCGCGTGCTGCCCTCGTGAACAGGCTCGAAATGAACGACGCCGCAGTGCATGACCGTTGAACCGGGCAGACTCTTCCACTCCAGCAGTTTGTTCGGAACCCGTTTAGTGATCTCAGCCGTCCATTCAATCGGCAGCCCCGCCGGCCCTGCGACGACCCAATGCGATCGTCCCTCGCCGATGGGCCTGGCCTCGCGCACCTTCGACATAAACCGCGGGAAGTTCCGATGATCGGTCCAGAAATCGAAGACCTGCTCGACCGGCGCGTGAATGTTGATCGTCTTCTGCACTTTGATCGGCTGGCGGTCCTGACCGATGCCGAGAAGGGTTTTCATTTCCCGGTTGGTCGCGCCGCGCATAAACAGCCCGAATCCCATTGTGCCCAGCGCGGAACTGAGGAGATCGCGGCGCGCCAGACAATTGGCCATCAACGCGCCGCCTGCCAGGCTGGCGATCAAGCGGGTCGTCGGCGACCAGTTGGTTTGCATCAGAGGGAAGCGGTCGCCGGTTCGCGGCCGGCCGCCCTGCAGGCTGGATATGTGTTCGGCGTTCGTGTGAACGGTCAACACATTCTCCACCGCCTTGACGCCTGGCACAGACAGAACTCCCGAGATCAGGCGACGCGATTCGTTAGCCAGCACAGGGCCGCTCAAGACCACGCGCCCGTCGTTAACCGTGACCGAGATGGCGTGTGGATGCGAAACCGAGCGCCCTATCTGAGCTCGTATTCGATTCGTCAGCGCGTCGTCTGAAACTTGTTCGCGCCGTAACATCTTTCCGCCTTCGGCCACCGCTCCGTAAACGCGATGAGTCAGATCGCGAGAAGTGGCGCTCATCGCGCGCGAGAGCGCGCGTGACATATGCGCCATCTGGTCTCGAACCAGAGCGCGACGCCGCCGGCCTTTATCCGGATCGAACATGTACATCAAGCCCGCGCCCAATCCCAGGCCGCCGAGTCCCATCAACCCCGTCGTCGCCGCATTCCTCGCGCGCCCGCGCAATCTTTCCCCGAATGGCCCGAATGGCCCGAATGAAAGGATTTCATCCATCCAGTAGTTCATCTCATCCTCCTTTCTGTTTCATAGTCCGCATTTGGCGGGCGTCTCCGGCGAAGGCTTCAATCATTTTGCGATTGAAAACCGGAATGTCGTCAGGTTTACGGCTTGTGACAAGCCCCTGATCCACAACCGCTTCCTCATTCACCCATTCAGCGCCCGCGTTCTTCAAATCCGTCTGTATGGATTCATATGAAGTCAGCCTGCGGCCCCTGACCACGCCTGCGTCAATCAACGTCCACGGGCCGTGACAAATGGCCGCGACCGGCTTGTCCGAATCGAAAAACGCCCTGACGAATTGCAGGGCGTATTCATTGCGGCGCAGTTTGTCGGGATTCATCACGCCCCCCGGCAGCAGCAACGCGTCGTAATCCTCGGGATCAGCCTTGTCTAAGACCACATCAACCGGAAATGTGTCGCCCCACTCCGTGTGATTCCATCCCTTTACCTGAGCTTTATTCGGAGAAACTATCTGCGTCACGGCCCCGGCCTGTTCGAGCGCCTTCTTAGGCTCGGTCAATTCAACCTGCTCAAAACCGTCGGTGACCAGAATAGCGACTTTCTTTCCCTTCAGCTTTTCCATACTAAACCTCCTCGGAAGTTTGCGGCTGGTGGTTGGCGGTTGGTAAGAAAGCAGAATTTAACTTCGTCAGCCACCAGCCACCAGTCACTCCTCCGATTAGTATTTGTTTCCGATCTGGTCCGCGGCGCGTCATAATGTAAATATAAAGATGCAAGGTAGGCGCCACGTTGAGAGCGGCGCCTGCCTTGCTTATAACTTTGAGTGAGACGTAACAAACGAGAACCGCAATGACAATTCGATCAATTAATCCTGCGACCGGCGAGATGTTACGCTCTTTCGAGCCGCTCTCTGAATCGCAGATCGAGGAAAAAATTAGCCGCGCGGCCGAGGCCTTTCGCGGCTATCACCGGGTCCCCCTGGCTTTTCGCGGGCGAATGATGACGCGCGCGGCGGAGATCCTCGAAGCCGAAAAAGAAACCTTCGGTCGTCTGATGACGACCGAGATGGGAAAGCCCTTGCGCGCGGCCATCGAAGAGGCCGCGAAATGCGCATGGGTTTGCCGGTACTATGCTGAGATGGCCGCGGAATTTCTCGCCGACGAGGTGATCCCTACGGGGGCGACGCGAAGTTTCGTTCGCTATCAGCCACTGGGGCCCGTGCTCGCCGTCATGCCGTGGAATTTCCCTTTCTGGCAGGTCTTTCGCTTCGCCGCGCCCGCGCTGATGGCGGGCAACGTCTGCCTGCTCAAACATGCCTCCAATGTGCCGCAATGCGCCCTGGCCATTGAGGAAATTTTCCGGCGGGCGGAGTTCCCCGAAGACGCGTTTCAAACCTTGCTCATCGGTTCCGATCAGGTCGAACGCGTACTCGACAACCCGCGGGTCGTAGCCGCGACAGTCACCGGGAGCGCCGCGGCGGGCGGCGCGGTGGGGAGCGCCGCCGGCGAACGATTTAAAAAGACTGTCCTCGAATTGGGCGGAAGCGATCCATTCATCGTTATGCCGAGCGCCGACATCGACGAAGCCGTTAAGACCGCGGTCAGGGCCCGCATCATCAATAACGGTCAATCGTGCATCGCCGCCAAGCGCTTCATCGTCGCGGAAGAAATCGCTGATGAATTCGAGCGCCGGTTCGTCGAAGGCATGGAATCTCTCAAAGTCGGAGACCCGATGGACGAGGCGACTGACATTGGCCCGCTCGCCACGCTGGACATCCTGGAGACTCTCGAATGTCAAGTGCAGGAGAGCGTCGCGCAAGGCGCCAGAATCCTGACCGGAGGCGAGCGGCTGATGCGCGCGGGCAATTACTACGCGCCGACAATTCTCACGGACATTCCCACAAATTCGCCGGCTTATATCGAAGAGATGTTCGGCCCGGTCGCCTCGCTCTTCCGCGTCCCCGACCTCGACGAAGCAATCCGACTGGCCAACGACACCACCTTTGGCCTGGCCGCCAGCGCATGGACTAACGACGGCGAAGAGCGCGACCGCCTGATCGATGAGATCGAAGCCGGCCTGGTCTTCATCAACAGCATGGTCGCGTCCGATCCGCGCCTGCCCTTCGGTGGAGTGAAGAGTTCGGGTTATGGGCGCGAGCTTTCGCGCGAAGGTATCCGCGAATTCACCAACATCAAAACCGTATCAATCAAGGAAGAGCCGGGAACAGAACTCGCTGAGACTGAGTAAGCAGGGATTGCGGATTGCGGATTTTTTTGAGCCTCGATCGGCAATCTGAAATCGCAAAACGCGGAAAACGTGTGTAGAACTCCTTAAATCCGCAATCCCAACTTCCCTCCTTCATTCGTTCGCTTACGTACTGACCATCCGAGCGGGGCGAATTATATTGTCCTTTCCATGTCTCCGCTCTTGAACATGCCCGCAATCCATCTAGCGCCTCTGTGGCCTTTGGCGGTCTACTTTGCCGCCGTGATTCTGATGGTAGCGGCCATGCTAGCCGTCTCCTATCTGCTGGGGCAGCGCCATCAGGCCAGGGCGACTGGCGAGCCTTACGAATCGGGCATTGTCTCGACCGGCTCGGCTCGGCTGCGTTTCTCCGCTCAGTTCTATCTGATCGCGATGCTGTTTGTGATCTTCGACCTGGAGGCGGTCTTCATCTTCGCCTGGGCCATCGCGTTCCGCGAAGTAGGATGGATCGGTTACGCCGGGGTATTGGCGTTCATCGGCGCGCTCATCGCCGCGCTGATCTATGAATGGCGGATGGGGGCGTTCGATTGGGGAAGCAAAGGGAGAAAGACCCGGCGGGCTGGAAACCAAATGTGAGCGCGCAGTCATATTTCATGTGGCATATGAAATATGAAATATGAAATATGAAATATGGCAATGGCATCGATGTAGCCGATTCTTTTGAAGACGCCGCGCGACGGAATCTATTACTGACGCGGTTGCAGGATCTGCTGGCCTGGGGACGCAAGAATTCGATCTGGCCGTTCAATTTCGGCCTCTCGTGTTGTTTTGTCGAGATGGCGACCAGCATCACCAGCAAATATGACATCGCGCGGTTCGGCGCGGAAGTGATTCGTGGCACGCCTCGCGAGGCCGATCTGATGGTCATCGCCGGCACGGTCTTTATCAAGATGGCGCCGATCATCAAGCGCCTCCATGAACAGATGATGGAGCCGCGATGGGTGATATCGATGGGTTCGTGCGCCAACTCCGGCGGAATGTATGACATATACAGTGTCGTCCAGGGAGTGGATCAGTTTCTCCCGGTAGACCTTTATATTCCGGGTTGCCCCCCCAGCCCCGGCGCGTTTATGGAAGGACTGACGCTTCTCCAACAGGCCGTCGGAAAAGAGCGGCGCCCGTTGAGCTGGATCGCCGGCCCGCAAGGCGTGGTCCGCCCCGACCCCTTGTCCATGAAGGATCTGAAGCGAGACGAAAGACGGCAAGCGTCCACATTACGTCCTCCCGACGAAGTTTAACAATCACAATGAGCGACGCGGCAGAAATCAACATCAACCACGAAGACACGAAGGGCGCGAAGGTTTTTTCTGATCTTTCTTCGTGTTCTTCGTTTCTTCGTGGTTGATTTCCGAATGAGAGAATGCGCAGCGACGCGATCTTCCAGGAATTGCAGCGGGTCTTCGGCGAAGCGTCAGTCAGGCCACAGGCCACACGCGACGGTCGCGACGGGATACCTACGTTCTGGGCGCCGCGGGATAAAGCGCGCCAGATGCTGCGATATCTCAAGACGGAAGCGGAGGCGCCGTATCGATTTCTCTACGATCTGACGGCGATCGACGAGCGTGTGCGCGCCGATCGCGACGACGGGCTCATGGGCGACTTCACGGTCCTCTATCACCTGGTTTCCTTCGAGCGCAACCAGGACGTGCGAATCAAGGTTGCGCTCACTGGCGAACTTCCTTCGCTCGACACCATTACGGACATCTGGCCCTCGGCCAACTGGTACGAGCGCGAGGTGTGGGACATGTTCGGCCTGACATTCAACGGCCATCCGAATCTGAGACGCATCCTGTCGCCGCCGACCTGGCAGGGCCATCCGCTGCGAAAGGAGCATCCGGCGCGGGCCACTGAGATGGGGCCATTCAGTCTGCCGGAAGAGAAAGAAGAAGCTGAGCAATCGGCCCTTGCTTTCCGCCCGGAAGATTGGGGGCTCGAACGCGGCGGCGAAGACACCGATTTCATGTTCCTCAATCTGGGGCCGCAGCATCCCGGAACTCATGGCGTGTTGCGTCTGGTATTGCAGCTCAGCGGCGAAGAGATTCTGAACGTCGCGCCGGACATAGGCTTCCATCACCGAGGCGCCGAAAAAATGGGCGAGCGGCAGTCGTGGCACACCTATATTCCTTACACCGACCGCGTGGATTACCTCGGCGGGGTGATGAACAACCTCGCCTACGTCCTGTCGGTGGAGAAACTCGCCGGGATCGAAGTCCCCGACCGCGTGAAAGTGATTCGCGTCATGATGGCTGAGTTCTTCAGATTGGCCAGTCACCTGGTTTGGTATGGCACATTCGCGCAAGACGTGGGGGCGCTCTCGCCGGTGTTCTATATGTTCACCGACCGCGAGCGCATCTTCGACATCGTCGAGGCCGTCTGCGGCGGGCGCATGCATCCGAGCTGGTTCCGCATCGGCGGCGTCGCGCAGGATCTGCCCCGGGGTTGGGACAAAATGGTCGGCGATTTTATTCCTTATCTGAGGCGCAGACTGGACGAATACGACGAGCTGGTCATGCGGAACAGCATTTTCAAAGCCCGCACTGTCGGCGTCGGCGCTTATACGCTGGACGAGGCCATCGAGTGGGGCGTGACCGGCCCGGGATTGCGCGCCTGCGGATTCGAGTGGGATTTCCGCAAAAAGCGGCCTTATTCCGGCTACGATCAATTCGAGTTCGACATTCCCATCGCCGAACGTGGAGATTGTTACGATCGCGCGCTGGTGCGAGTGGCCGAAATGCGACAGAGCCTGCGGGTCATCGAGCAATGCCTCAATGTCATGCCGGCCGGCCCATATAAATCCGACCATCCGCTGGCGACGCCGCCGATCAAGGAGCGCACGATGCATGACATCGAGACGTTGATCACTCATTTCCTGGGCGTGAGCTGGGGCCCGGTGATTCCGCCGGGCGAAGCGCTGGTCCATGTCGAGGCGACCAAGGGCGATAACGGTTATTACCTGATCAGCGACGGCAATACGCGCGCATACCGAGTCCGCATCCGCGCCCCGTCTTTTCCCCATATGCAGATGGTTCCACTGATCAGTCGCGGCGCGATGATCCCAGATCTGCTGGCGATCCTGGGCAGCATAGATTTTGTACTGGCTGATGTAGACCGTTAATGAATTTGCCACAGAGACACAGAGGCACAGAGAAAGAGAGAAAAATCGGCGCTGCGATTCTCTTTTCTCTTCGTCTCTGTGTCTCTGTGTCTCTGTGTCGATGTTCTTAGCATGCTGACCGAAGAAGAGAAACGAGAAATAGAGGCGGAAGTTCATCAATACGCGCAGAAGCGCGCCGCCTGTATTGACGCGCTGAAAATCGTTCAACGGCGCAGGGGATGGGTGTCGGATGAAAACATCCGCGACCTGGCCGAGTTTCTGGAAATGACTCCCGACGAATTGGACAGCGTCGCGACTTTTTACAACCTGATCTTCCGGAAGCCTGTAGGCCGGCGAGTGATCCTCATCTGTGACAGCGTCAGTTGCTGGATTATGGGCTACGACAGGGTACGAGAACATCTGACCGCGCGCCTGGGGATCGGATTGGGCGAGACCAGCGCGGACGGCGAGTTCACGATGCTGCCTATAGCGTGCCTCGGCGCCTGCGACCACGCGCCCGTATTGATGATCGAAGAGTCCCTCCATCAGGATTTGGAGCCGCGGAAGCTTGACCGCATTTTGGAGCGTTCGTAATGGAGAGGCCGCTTACTAAAAACATACGACCGGATAGAGAGCCGCCGGACCTGAAGGAATACGAGCAGGCGGGCGGTTATCAGGCGGCGCGCAAGGCATTGCGGGGCATGGCGCCGCAGGAAGTGACGGAACTGGTAAAGAATTCCACATTGCGAGGGCGTGGCGGCGCGGGCTTTCCGACCGGCTCGAAATGGAGTTTCGTGCCGATGGGGGCCGACGCCCCGCGTCCAAAGTACCTGATCGCCAACGCCGACGAGATGGAGCCGGGCACGTTCAAGGACCGTATGT
>DASUFM010000712.1:0-11181 GCA_036274535.1 Blastocatellia bacterium | reverse complement strand
CTTCGAGAGATGCAATTTCCCATTCTTGAGCGAAAAACCGCTCTGCGGATACCTGAAGGAATCATATCGGAAGCTGGAACGAAAGCGCGGATAGCCCGGCTTTTGACCTTCCTTGACTCGGCGAAAGAATCCGTCAAAGGCCGAATCCAGCCGCCTCAATGCGTCCTGGATGACCTGGGAATGAATGTTGGCGAACTCCGGGCGATCTTTTTTGATCTCGGGCAACTGATTGGCCTGAGCCGTGTAACTGATTGAAAGATGGTTGATTCGATAAGCGTCTCGTCGTTCCTGAAGACCGGCGTTGTATAACTCACACAGCTCCATTTAGTTCTAGTGACGAAATATCGCCGCAAGGCGATCACGAAAGAGATGCTCGAACGGTCTGTCTGATCTCTACAGGCGGGGCGACTATCGAGATACTGCGTAAGTACATCGAAGAGCCCCGTAGCGAGTAGCGCCTCTCATCTCCATCCAAGCCTGACGGCTATGGATGGAGTATTCCCGGCGCGGGAAGATAAAGATAATCAACAGGACGAGCAGCACGTCGATCAGCGGCGTGACGTTAATAACGGGGGGTGGAGTATTCCTGTTCTGGTTTTCGCTTTTCATTTCCTGCCTCCGAAATCGCACACGTATGCTATGAGGGCTTATGGAACTTACATCGTATAAGTTCCATAAGCCCTATAAGTTCTAAAAATCCTATTCTTAAGTTCGAAATTAAAGCCGCCCGGTAGTAGTTATCGAGCTGAGATAGACGACTGCAATCGGACTGGTTGGTTGATTCGACTTGACGCCGTGGAAGAATATGCCGCGCTGCGCCATGGCGTTCGAAATTTTTTCCTGAATCGAAGGATCGTTCGGCGGCGCGACGAATATAACTTTCGCGGCCCCGCCGTCCTTGCGAACCTCCGCGGTCATAATAACATCCTCTTCACGCAGATTCGCGGCGGCGCCGACCAGTTCGTAGGTCGGGTTGAGAACCGGGGGAGGCGGCGACGGATACAAAGCGGCTTTGATCAGACCGTCAGGGCTCTCGGTTTGGGCGTCCGGGTCTTCGTAGATCACCTGGTACGCCGAAGCGGAAGTGGAAGAAGGCATCGTCGGGTAGGCCCGTTTGAAAACCTCGGTCACCACGACGAAAAACAGTGGCAATGAAACAAGCGCGCCGACTCCCTGTGAAAAGATTTTGGCTCTGCGCCCCTCCAGCCAGTTGGCGAATGAATTGAACCAGAACCGGCGAACATCATTCCAACTGATTCCGGCCCAGCCGATTCCGGCGCCCGGAATCAGAGATGGCCGAATCCGCGCGCGCGCCTCGGCTTCCTGCCGGATTCGCATTTGAATCTGCCCGGTCAATTCCGGAAGAGGACGCGGCGCAGCCAATGCCCGTAAATCCGCGCGCAGGCTCCGCATCTCGGCCGCGCTGCGACGGCATGCCACGCATTCACGCAGATGCCTCTGGAGCGCGATCTGATCATATTCAGCCGCGTGGCCGTCGAGTTGAGCCGAATAGAGCAATGGAAAATCTCTGCAGATCATGGCTTTTTCTCAACTTAATTCGGGAACCGCCGCTCATCGTGAGCGCAGTTAAGAGAACCAAAATCGGTTGCTGACCTGGTTTTGGTTCCGTCGTATTCGCCGACCCATCGGCTTTGAGCGTCGAAAAAAGGCGCTCACGATGAGCCGCGGCTCCCGAGACCCAAGACTCTTTCTCCTGCTTGTATTGTCTCGCGCAACATCTCGCGTCCGCGGGCGATGCGCGATTTAACGGTGCCGACTGAAACTTCGGTCACCCAGGCTATCTCTTCGTATGATAGTCCTTCTATGTCCCGCAAAATAACGGCGATGCGAAAATCCTTCTTCAATTGTCTCAACCCGCGTTCGATCTGCCGGCTGCGTTCCCTCAACAAGGTTTCGTCTTCAGGGGTCGCATAGCGGCTTTGCAGGTAATCAATCGGCGAGCGCTGGTCATAACCGTCCGCGCTCCCGTTCGCCCCGTCGGACGATCCCCACGGAGCGTCAAGCGAAGTCATGTCGTTGCGGCGGCGGCGGCGTAACCAGCGGTCCGAGCTGCGAGCCTGATTGATCGCAATACGGCAGATCCAGGTCTTCAGGCTCGCTTCGCCCCGGAAATTGCCGAAGTGCCGATAGATCTTCAAAAACGTCTCCTGCGTGGCGTCCCGCGCATCTTCGGCATTGTTCAGAATGCGAAGCGATAAGGCATATACCAGAGCCTGGTATTCCTCGACCAATTGGTCGAACGCTTCCATCTCGCCTAATCTGAGACGAGCGACGAGGGTGGTTTCAAATGGTCCTGGCTGCCGCAACGCCAGCGCTCCGGCGTCGGGATCGGCGCTCAGGCCGAACTCCGGCGTCAGCAGCTCGGAACGCCCGAACTCTTCTAATCTGGCAACCAGCAATGCCTCTTTTTCGGCCAGCATGAGCGCCCAATCTCCAGTGGGTTTTTGGTCAAAAATTCAGGGCCTTACTTCGCGCCTCGTCCTCATTTCCAACGACACCTGATTAGACCCCAGGAACGGGACTATGTTCCCGGGTGATCATAATTTTTTATGTGGAAAGTGGGAAGGCGGAAAAGTTTAAGACGGCGGAAATACCGGGAAAGTCACAATAAAATCATGAGAACAGGACAAATAGGACAGATAGGATTTATCCGTCCTATTTGTCCTATTTGTCCTATTTGTCCTATTTGTCCTATCTGACTGAACTTAACGCCTCATCAATCGTTTTGATCGCGAAATCGCATTGGTTTTTGTCGATCACCAGAGGGGGCGAGAGCCGGATCGTGCTCACTCCGCAGCCCAGCGTGATCAGGCCGTGTTTGAAACATTCCATTTCCACTTTGGCCAGCGCGTCGGGGTGGGGTTCTTTGGTCGTCCTGTCCTTGACCAGTTCGATGCCGATCATGAGCCCCTTGCCGCGCACGTCGCCGATGATCGCATGTTTGTCCATCAGGGCCTGCAGGCCTTCGAACAGATAAGCCCCCATCTTCGCCGCGTTTTCGATCAGGCCGTCTTCAAGCAATTCGATCGTGGCGAGAGAGGCCGCAATCGCCACCGGGTTGCCGCCGAAAGTCGAGGCATGAGCGCCGGGCTGCCACTTCATCACGTCGGCTCGAGCAATCGTCGCGCTGAGCGGAAGGCCCGAGGCGATTCCCTTGGCCGAAGTCAGGATGTCGGGCGCGAAATCGAAATGCTCCGAGGCGAACATTTTACCCGTGCGGCCCATACCCGATTGCACCTCGTCGGCGATGACCAGCACGCCATGCCTGCCGGCGATCTCGCGGATCGTATGCAGAAAGGACGCGGGCGGAACGATATAACCGCCTTCACCCTGTATCACTTCCAGGACGATCGCCGCGCATTCGTCGGATGGCACGGTGGTTTTGAAGAGCAGGTCTTCGATCACGCGCGCGCATTGCGGCCCCTTCGATTCCGTCGCGCCGCAGGTCTCGGGCGACAGATTGTAAGGGCAGCGGTAGCAGTTGGCGTATGGGATGTGCGTCACATCCAGCGTCTGGGGACCGAAACCCGCGCGCTGCCGGGCTTTGCTGGCCGTGAGCGAAAGAGCGCCCAGCGTGCGCCCGTGAAACGCGCCGAAGAAGGCGATCAGTTTCGGCCGCCTTGTCGTATACATCGCCAGTTTGACCGCGCCTTCGACGGCCTCGGCGCCTGAGTTGCCGAAATGCGCCCTCTTCTCATAATTTCCGGGAGTGAGCTTGCTCAGTTTCTCCGCCAGAATGGGCAATTGCGGGTAATAATAATCGGCCGCGCAGATGTGAATGAAATCGTCCACCTGTTTCCTGATCGCTTCGACGACGCGCGGATGCGAGTGTCCGGTCGAACAGACCGCGACTCCGGCGTTGAAATCCAGAAAGATGTTTCCGTCGACGTCTTCGATCATGGCGCCTTTCGCGCGGTTGATGACCAACGGGTACGGGCGCGTGTATGAAGGCGAAATGTATTTCGCGTCCCGATCGACGACCTCCCTGGCCTTCGGCCCCGGTAATTCGGTTTTGATCTGAGGAACCCTCGCGGATTTCAAGTCTGCCGCTCCACTCATAGATCTTTTACCTCCACTTAGACAGTTTCCACTAAATGCCACATAACCATATTTCATATTTCACATGGCGTATGAAATATGAAACACGATCACATATCAGAAATTTCGCTTCCTCGCCCGGATTTGAGCGAATTTGCGGGGAGTAGCCGGAGGAGGGTTAATCCGCGAAGAGATTTTTGCGGGAGAGAGTGGGGACGTGTTGTTTTATCACTGATATCATCACTCAGGGGGCTCGGCGCCTTGCTGCCGTTACTTCCTGCGCCATCGTAAACCGTCTTTCGTATCTTCCAGAATGATGCCCATTGCGATGAGTTGATTGCGAATCTCATCGGCGCGGGCGAAATTCTTTGCGGCGCGCGCCGCCTGCCGCTCATCGATTAAAGCCTGAATCTCGGAATCAAGCAACTCCTGCTTAACTTCGCCGAAGATATTGAAGACCGAATCGAAGCGGTCGACCAGCGCGAGAAGCGCCTTTCGATCGTCGGCTTTTATCGTCTTCTTGTCCATCGCGATGTTAGTTTCACGCACGAAGTCATGGATCGCGGCCAGGGCTTCGGCCGTGTTCAGATCATCGTCGAGGGCTTCTTCAAATCGCCGCCGCGAGCTTTCGATCAAGTCGGCAATGGCCGGCGAAGAGCCGGCTTTCGGTTCCAATTCGGCCAGCCGCCTCTTGAATTCGTTCAAACGTTCGACGACCTTCTCGATCCCGCGCAGGCCTTCCAGCGTGAAGTTGAGTTGCTTATGGTGCGGCGCGGAGAGCAACAGGTATCGAATCGCGCGCGGCGTGTGGCCTTTGGCGACCAGGTCGCGGAAGGTGAAGAAGTTGCCGAGCTTTTTGGACATCTTCTGCCCTTCGACCATCAGGAACTCGGAGTGAACCCAGTAGCAGGCGAAGGGCTTGCCGGTCGCGCCCTCCGATTGGGCGATCTCGTTCTCGTGATGCGGGAAGATCAGGTCTACGCCTCCCGCGTGAATATCGAAGCTCTCGCCCAGCGCGTCCATGGACATCGCCGAGCATTCGATGTGCCAGCCCGGACGCCCCTTGCCCAGATCAGTATCCCAGAACGGCTCGCCTGGTTTCGCCGCTTTCCACAATACGAAATCGCGCACGTTCTCCTTATCGTATTCATCGGCGTCGACGCGCTCGCTCCCGCCGGCGACGACGCCCTCGAAATTCATCTTCGAGAGCCGCCCGTATTTCTCGAAGCTGGCGATGCGGAAATAGATCGAGCCTTCGGACTCGTAAGTGTGTCCGGCCGCGCGGAGCCGTTTGATCAATTCAATCATCTCCGGAATGTGCTCGGTCGCGCGCAGGACCTTTTCGGGCCGCTCGGCGCCAAGAGCGTCGAAGTCTTCGAAGAAGAATTGAATGTATTGATCAGTGAATTCCCGCAGTTGTTTCCCGCTCTCGATCGCGCGCGCGATAATCTTGTCATCGACGTCGGTGATGTTCATCACGTGGCGCAATTTATAGCCTTTATATTTAATGTAGCGTCGCAACAGATCGGCGAAAAGGAATGTTCTGAAGTTGCCGATGTGCGCGTAATCGTATACGGTCGGTCCGCAGACGTACATGCGCGCTTCCGGCGCCTCTAGCGGCTGGAATTCTTCGACTCGGCTGGTCAGAGTGTTATATAGCTTGAACATTCGACAACAGTCTCGACAGGGAGAAGTTTAGTCGGGGTCTAATCCCTGAGTTTATTGAACCGAATCGGAGATTGTCAATCATCCGGTTTCCCCAAACAAAAAGGCTGGCGAACCGTAGCCCGCCAGCCATCAAGTCACTTAACTTACCCCTCGGAAGGAACCACGAAGCAACTGACGAAATTATTTATTCTTCTCGACGCGTCTTCTCAACCCGCAGGTTGTTCTTCACCGAGAAGACGCCCGGCACGCCGTTGGCGGCGATGAACGCGCGCGTCGCGTCGCCTTTATTCGGCGCGACGCCCTCCAGCGTCACATTGCCGTTCCTGACGATGATGTGAATCGGCGGAACGGACTGTAACGACAGCCGGTCGATGCCGGGCTGGCGATAAATCGCGCGATAGACCGCCAGGCGAATCCGGTCGTCGAAGCCCGAAAGCGGCAGAACCTCGATCTTGTTGACCACCTGATCGACGCCCGTCACCCGTTCGACAACACGGGCGGCGTCTTTCTTCAACGTCGGCCGTGAAACCTGACCGTAAAGCGTCACCACGCCACCTTCATATTCGAAGGCCAGGTTGTCAAACACTCCATAGAACGGTAAAGTGACGAGTTCCTTGCGGATCTTTCTGATCGTATTGGCGTTGGCGGCGCCGCTATCCGGATTGGCCGCAACCGGCGTGATCGCGGCGATTGTTGTAATTAAGGCAAGAATTATCCCAGCAAAACATTTTTTCATATCCTTGTCCTCCTCCTGCTTTCTACTCCCTGAAAAACTTCGGGGAAAAAGTATGAGTTCCGCCTTCGGGCGGTATTTCGTATGAGAGCGAGTGGATTACGTGGCGCCCTACCGCCCGAAGGCGGAACTCCAAATATGTTCTCACTTCACTCGCCGCTTTTGATGTGAGAAAGGCGCGGGCGGGTTGGCCGGAAATCGGCTTCTAGACATCATCTTTGCGCTCGCGTATATTGTTCCCCTTCCATAACAACGATTTGAAGTCTAAATCTATATGGGGGCAAGTAATGCCAGATTCGACAAATGGGGTAATCAAAACTGTTGTCCCCCAAGCAGGCGTGGAGGGCGGAGAAGTCTCCATCGCCTGCGAAGGTTATGACACTTCCGATTACTCGGCCTGTACAGTGCTCTTCGGCGGCCAGCGTGGCCGGCTGGTGAGCGCATCGTCTTCGCGCGTCATCGCCGCGATTCCGGAATACGACGTCGGTGTGGACGGGAAGGAACTGCGGCTGACTAGCGCCACGACGGACACCTCGGTCCCGTTCAAACTCGGCGTAAAGATTGCGGACAATCTGCACCCGGTCGCCAATCCCGCCATCGACCGCGATGACGGCAGCATATACGTGACTCTCTCGGGGCAGCGCGGCCAGAAGGTTCCGGTTTCGATCTATAAAATTTCTCCTGACGATACGATCTCGCCGTTCATATCCGATCTGGTCAATCCGACGGGCCTGGCGTTCAGCCGCGAAGGCGCGCTCTACGTGACCAGCCGTTATGACGGCGCGCTCTACCGCATCTCACCGTTCAAGGAAGTGCAGACTGTGGCTTCCGATCTGGGGATCGCGACGGGTTTGGCCTTTGACAGCAAAGGCGAAATTTACGTGGGCGATCGCAGCGGGACGATCTTTCGCATCAACGACATAGGCGAGTCTCGCCCGTTCGCGTCGCTGGAAGCGAGCGTCGCCGCGTATCATCTGGCCTTTGGGCCGGACGGCGATCTGTATGTCACCGGGCCGACTCTCTCTTCATGTGACGTGGTGCGCATCGACACGATGGGGAACGTCACGACTTTTTACGCCGGGCTCGGCCGTCCGCAGGGTCTGGCGTTCGACGCCGCGGGCAATTTGTATGTGGCGGCTTCATTACGAGGGCGCCGCGGCATCGTCCGCATCACGGCGGACGGACGCGACGCCGAAGTCGTGCTCTCCGGTTCGACGCTCGTCGGACTGGCTTTCGACGACGCCGGCAACATGATCGTCGTCAGCACCCAGTGCGTTTATCGGGCGCCGATGGGGATCAGAGGCTATTCTTTATAATGATGAATAGACAGAGAGACAGAGAGACAGAGGATGGAAGATCGAAGACGGAAGATCGAGAATGGAAGATCGAAGACGGCGATCCTCGATCCTCCATCCTCCATCCTCAATCCTCCGTCCCACCGCCTCTCCGCCTCAAAGAGCAGGAGTTGCGCCGCATCCTGCGCGAGATGGGATCGGTGATAATCGCTTTCTCCGGCGGCGTCGACAGCGCTTATCTTGCTTATGCCGCCGCCGACGAACTTGGCGATCGCGCGTTGGCTGTGACCGGCGAAAGTCCAAGCTACCCCGATTTCCAGCGCCAGGACGCCCTCGCGATAGTCAAACAATTCTCGATCCCGCACGAATTTATCGGCACCGACGAAATCAACGATCCAAATTACCAGGCCAACCCGGCGAACCGCTGTTATTTCTGCAAACATGAGTTGTTCACGAAACTCTCGGCATTCGCCTCCGAACGGGGCTACGCGTTCGTGTGCGACGGAAATAACGCCGATGACGTTGGAGATTATCGCCCCGGAAGACAGGCGGCGAAAGAATTAAACGTACGCAGCCCATTGATCGAAGCCGGTCTGACCAAGACCGAAATTCGCGCGCTCGCGCAGGCCGCCGGTCTGCCTGTGTGGGACCGCCCGGCTTCGGCCTGCCTCTCCTCGCGCATCCCTTACGGCATGCCGGTGACGATTGAGAAACTGTCGGTGATCGAACGCGGCGAGGCCAGGTTGCGTTCGCTCGGCTTCAATCAGATTCGCGTTCGCCACCACGGCGACGTCGTCAGAATCGAGATTGCGCCCGATGAGATGCCGCGGGCGCTGAACCCTGAAATGGCCCGCTCGCTGGCGGCCGCGTTCAAGCGACTGGGTTTCAAATTCGTCACCCTCGACCTCGAAGGCTATCGCGCCGGGGCGTTGAATGAAGCGATCTCATTGAAATCTCCTGAATAGGACTTATAGGACTTATAGGACTTATAGGTCCCATAAGCCCTATAAGTCTTTCGGAGGCATTTGTGGCAGTAGCGTTTGTAGATGACCTGCATCGAATAAGGGAAGAAAATCCTTTTGAATCGATGATGTCGCGTTTCGACCATGCGGCCCAGTTACTTCAACTCGACCCCGACCTGTATAAAGTACTGCGCGTCCCAAATCGTGAAATCACCACTTACATCCCGGTTTTTATGGATGACGGCCACATTGAAGTCTTTACCGGGTTCCGCGTACAGCATAATTTCGCGCGCGGCCCGGCGAAAGGCGGCATCCGCTACGCGCCCGACGTGACGCTTGATGAGGTTCGGGCGCTGGCGGCATGGATGACTTGGAAATGCGCCGTCGTCAACATCCCTTTCGGAGGGGCGAAAGGCGGGATTATTTGCGACCCGTCGCATATGTCGCGAGGCGAGCTTGAACGGCTGACCCGGCGCTACACCGCCGAATTGATTGACTTCATCGGACCCGAACGCGACGTTCCCGCGCCCGATATGAACACCAATGAACAAACGATGGCGTGGATTATGGACACATACTCGATGCATGCCCGCCACACCGTCACAGCCGTAGTAACGGGCAAACCGATTGAACTTTCAGGCTCGCAGGGCCGCAGCGAAGCCACCGGCCGCGGCCTGCTTTTTGTCGTCGGCGAATCGGTCAAAAAGCTGGGGTCGAAGCCAGAAAACACCCGAATTGTGATTCAGGGGTCCGGTAATGTAGGCGGGACGGCCGCGCGATTGATGCATGCGACCGGTTACAAGGTCGTGGCGATTTCGGACATTCACGGAGGGATATACAATCCAAAGGGACTCGATATTCCCAATGTGATGAGCTATCTGGCCGGCAACAAAACTTTCGAGAGATACCCCGACGCCGAACCGGTCTCGAATCACGAACTTCTCGAGCTCGACTGCGAAGTCTTATTGCCGGCCGCGACCGAAAATCAGATCACCAGCCATAACGCTCATAAAATCAAATGCAAGATCCTGGCTGAAGGAGCCAACGGCCCGACTACGGCGGCCGCCGATGACATACTCGAAAGCAAAGGCGTCTTCGTCATCCCCGACATCCTGGCGAATTCCGGTGGAGTGACTTGCAGCTACTTCGAATGGGTTCAGGACCGCATGGGCTATTTCTGGAAAGAGGATATGGTCAACGAGAGGCTGAAAGACATCATGATAGCCAGCTTCGACGACGTGGTCAGATACGCCGAAAATCATGGCGTCAACAACCGCATCGCCGCCTATATGCTGGCGGTTGATCGTGTCGCATACATCACGCGAGTGCGAGGCATTTACGCATAGCCACGGCGCTCAAAAAGAAGGCCACAGCTTTTCGGCGATCTATATCCTAAATCAAGGGTTTCAAATCAAGGGTTTCAGTCAAATTTAAATCGAACCAGGCGGCGCCGGGGCATGCGGCAACGCAGCGTCTTATGGTTCCCCAGGAAACCGGACGCTACCGCTCTTGTTATTCTCGCGCCCTGGCTGAGGACGGCGCGAGTAAGCGACTCGCGCCACACCGAGAATATAATTGACACCCGGCGCCTCATCGTATAGATTTTGCCGCGAAGTCTTCCCTTGTCTTCACCTAGTCACTGGCGCAATCATTCTGTCAGCCCAGCGCAAGGTCCCGTGTAATGCATGGTGCGGCGCATGGATTGATGAGTTTGTCATTGATGATTGCATAATGTGTAGATAGATGGGATTGACGCCCCTCAGTTCACCGTACGGACTTCATGCTATTGAAATCAAAATATAAACCAGTTCAGGAGGGATATATGAGTTTTACGAGAAGATCGCTCGGTCTGATATTCTCGCTCCTGCTCATTGGAGTCGTTGCCCAAGCTCAGACCCCGCGCTCAGAGGAAGATCCCCGCAATATCGCGCCCACCGTAACCGGAGGCACCGGGCTCTTTACAGTCTACGACTCTCAGACGTTGCGGAAAGGCGAGTTCAATATCGGATTGTTTGCCAACCATTTCCATCGGGATCCGGGCGACATCGCCTGGCAGGTTTACCCGGTCAATTTTCAAGTTGGATTCAATGATTATTTAGAGGTTTTCGCTTACTTTGAAGCGCAGAGAGTGGTCTCGGTGGGAGCGCCTGCTCTTCTGAGCGGCTTCTATCTTCCGGACGTCAGGACTCCGGGGCTGCCCGCAGGACGGAGTGTCATCGTTCCGGGGACTAATACGTTCAGATTCACAACCACCGATCCCTGCGGCAATGGCGGATTTCTTGGGCCTTGCGCCGCTGGTGGAGGTCCGTTCATCGCGCGTCCGGGCGGAAATGACACCGCCGTTTATCCCGGTTTTGGCGCGCCAGTCGGCGGCATTCTGCCGGCGATCCCGCCCGGCCAGCGGCCGAATTATTATCCGAATGCGCCCTTCCTGGCGCGTCGCGCCGATCATCACGTCGGAGAC
>DASUFM010000711.1:0-5059 GCA_036274535.1 Blastocatellia bacterium | reverse complement strand
GAGTACGTCGAATCGATCAAGGAAGACGTCCAGTGGCTCGGCTTCAAATGGGATCAGTTGTTATACGCCTCGGACTATTTCCAGCAGCTTTATGAATGGGCCGTCCAGTTGATCAAAGCCGGCAAGGCTTATGTCTGCGACCTCAGCGCCGATGAGGTCCGCCAGTACCGCGGCACGCTGACCGAGCCGGGCAAAGACAGCCCTTATCGAAATCGTTCCGTCGAAGAAAATCTGGACCTGTTCGAGCGCATGAAGCGCGGAGAATTCCCGGACGGTTCGCGCACGCTACGCGCGAAGATCGATATGTCCTCGCCGAACCTGAACATGCGCGACCCCGTGATGTATCGCATCCTTCATATGGCCCATCATCGGACGGGGAACCAGTGGTGTATCTACCCGATGTACGACTACGCGCACGGGCAGTCGGATTCCATCGAGAAGGTGACGCACTCGATCTGCACGCTCGAATTCGACGATCATCGTCCTTTGTACAACTGGTTTATCGAACAACTCGGCATCTTCCCGTCGCAGCAGTATGAGTTCGACCGTCTCAGCATCACCTATACGGTGATGAGCAAGCGCAAACTGCTGAAGCTCGTGCAGGAAGGCCGTGTCAACGGGTGGGACGACCCGCGCATGCCCACGCTGTCGGGAATGAGGCGGCGAGGCTACACGCCGGAAGCCATCCGCAACTTCGTCGCGAACGTAGGAGTCTCCAGGACCAACGGCATTACGCAACTCTCGCATCTCGAATACTTCCTGCGCGAGGATTTGAACAAACACGCGGCGCGCGTAATGGCCGTGCTGCGCCCGTTGCGCGTCGTCATAGACAACTACCCTGACGATCTGGTTGAAGAGATGGACGCCATCAACAATCCCGAAGACCCCGGCGCCGGAACCCGCAAGGTTCCGTTCTCAAAGGTCCTCTACATCGAACAGGATGATTTTCGCGAAGACCCGCCGAAGCAGTACTACCGCCTCGCTCCGGGCCGCGAGGTCCGCCTGCGCTATGGTTATCTCATCACCTGCCAGAACGTGGTGAAAGACGCTGACGGCAATGTCGTCGAATTGCATTGCACATACGATCCCGAGACCAGAGGCGGCAATACGCCCGACGGACGCAAGGTCAAATCAACCATCCACTGGGTCTCGGCGGCGAACGCCGTCGACGCGGAGGTCCGTCTTTACGATAACCTCTTCAACAAAGAGAATCCCGATGAAGTCGAGGAAGGCCAGGACTTCACCGCAAATCTGAATCCTAACTCGCTGGAAGCGCTGACCGGTTGCAAGATCGAACCCGGCCTGCGCGACGCGGCGCCGGGCGCGCGTTATCAGTTCGAACGCATGGGCTATTTCTGCGTGGACCTCGATTCGACGCCGGGCAAGCCTGTGTTCAACCGCACAATCGGATTGCGGGATACCTGGGCCAAGATCGAGCAGCGCGCAAAGAAATGACTTGGTAATCATTTTGTTGCTGTGTGGTGGCGACAAAACCACACAGCAGCGCGATATTACGCCAGCAGCCTCAAAACGCAGAGGCTAACAGAATCAAAGGGGTTGCGGCTGCAGACATGACCTTCGGGCTCATCGAGCCAGTTGTGAACCTTCTGTTTGAATTTGAGTCGTTCCTAAAGCGGCGCATGCTTTCAATCAATTCTCCCCTGGTAAAGCAGAGTCAATCCTCCATCTCCACTTTGATCAGGTCGCGCCTCTGTTGAGACGCCTTGCCGAGAATCAGCCATGCCGTCGGCGCGATTACCAAGGCCATGCCGAGCAGCGAGATCAGATTGACCGATCGACTCCAAAACAACACATCGAATCCCAAACCGAACAAGATTTGAGACAAGGCGATGACAGAAACTCGCGAGGCATGTCCTTTGGCGAAAGCGCGCGTCATGCCGATCTGCCCCAGCGCCCCCCCGGCGCCAACCAGCGTTAGCAGGAGTAAGACCGATTTGTTGCCCAATTGATCCGAGTAATCTTTGCGATCGGTCAGCAGCAGAAGCAGTATGGCGGCGACGCTCGCGACGCCGGAAAAATGCGCGGCGATGGCGCGCGGATCAATGTGTTTCAACCGGCCGAGGCCGAGCATGGAGACAGAGACGCAAAACGCGGCGCAAAGCGCTATCAAACCAGCGAACTTCCCGCTCTGAAAATGCGGCTGCTGGATCAGCGCGATGCCGGTGACACTGACGATCACCGCGCAGATGACGCCCACTGTGGGCCGCTGTCCGAAAATCAACCAAGACAACAGCGTCACCCAGATCGGCGACGTGTTTATTAACGTGAGTGTGTCCGACACCGGCAAATGCGTGAGCGCGTAAAAGCCGCAAACCATTCCGACGCCGCTCGCGACGCTCCGTATCCATAGCGTCGCCGAATCGCGCCAGACGAACTTGACGCCGCCCGCTTTGGCGATAATGGCCGCGAAGAAAAAAGTGACGACTCCGCGCGCCGCAACGACCAATCGCCAGTCGCATAGCTCGCCTGCCCGGTGGCTGAACGCCGCCGTCGTCGCGAACGCCATGGAGGCCCAAAGCATGTGGAGATAGGGAGTCTTGTCGTGAATATGGAGTTTATCGGGTGGAGGCATTTTGTCCCTTGATGCGGGCGATTTCCGCCTCCAGTTTGGCGATGTGTTCATACAATGGCGCTTCAAACGCTGCTTCCTTCCTATCGCGATAAAAAGCCGTGAAGCTGAGGGCCTGGAACATTCAACCTCACGGCTCAAGAGGGCGCGCCCGCTATCGCCCGCTAACTGCAAGGGCTTTCGGCGCGTCAGCCGGCGCCTGAGCGCGGGACTGCTCGCCGCGCTCCGCGTCTGAGTGGCGATATGCCCGCGCTCAGGCGCCCTATCTCGCCTGCCTGGATGACAGACTGACCTTCGGGAAATCCACAACGGCCTGCGCAATGTGATTGAAATAGTTGGTGAAGATGTTGAGCGCGACATTGGCGATGATCTCAGTGATCTCGGCGTCGCCGTACCCCGCGTTGCGCACAGCCTGCACTTCGCTGTCGAGTACTTCTCCGCGTTTGACGACGATCTGGTGGGCGAATTTCAGCGCCGCATCGATTTTCGCGTCGCCGGAATTGGCCTGCCGGCTGGAGAGGAGATCGCCCTCACTCAGCCCGACCATTTTGCCGATTGCCGTGTGCGCCGACAGGCAGTATTCGCAGCTATTCGCGTCCGCCACCAGGACTGAGATCTGTTCACGCAACTTCGCGTTGAGCGCCCCGTCGGCGAGCGAGCCGCTGAAACTGAGGTAGCCTTCCAACGTGGCCGGTGAATTGGCAAACATGCGCATCAGGTTCGGGACGCTTCCAAATTTTGCTTTAACGCCGTCGAGCAGTTCTTTCGCTTTACCAGTGGCTTCTTTGGGATCGATCGCGTTCAGTCTTGGCATAATTTTAAATTCTAATCTCCTGTTTGATTTGTCCGCTACAGGCGGTCAGTCTCGCTGGCCTTCAAGCCCTGCGCCTCACCAGCAAGCCGCGCTGTCTTCGTTACGCGCTACCTTGTGCATCCGTGGCGCCATAAGCTCACAGTCAGCCTATTTCGCTGACGATAAACGAGTTCGCTTGATTGAGCGATTCCTCAGTCGACCACGAGACATCGTTGTTTAACGAGATTTGCTGTCACGATCACGAAATTTTGTGTAGACTGCGGCGCAATGGAACTGGAATCTTTACAGGCGTTATCATTGGCGATAGCGCAGGAGCGCTCGATTGAAGCGATTCTGCAACGGGTTATGGCGGGATTGACCGCTCAACCTGGCGTCGCGCTGGCTCGGCTTTGGCTAAGAGGCCCTGGCGATATCTGCACGAAATGTCCGCAGCGGTTAATCTGTCCTGATCAAACGGAATGCCTGCACTTGATGGCCAGCGCAGGCAAGCCATCGAAAGGCCTCATCGAAGACTGGTCGCGGCTGGATGGCGATTTCCGGCGCTTTCCGCTGGGGGCGCTCAAAGTCGGCAAGATCGGCGCGACGGGCGAGTCGCTTCTGCTGGCCGACGTGACACAAGAGAGCGACTGGATCGCGCGCCCGAAATGGGCCAAGAGCGAGGGCATTCGCTCCTTCGCCGGTCAGCCGCTGATCTTTCGCCAGGAGGTCCTTGGCGTGCTCGCGATCTTCAGCCGCCAGACGCTAGCGCCGCACGAGTTCAACTGGTTGCGCATGTTCGCGGATCACGCGGCTGTCGCCATCGCCAACAGCCGCGCATTTGCCGAGATTGAGCGTTTACGCAAGCGGCTGAAGATGGAGAACGATTATTTGCGCGAAGAGGTCAGGCAGGAGCGTTTCTTCGGCGACATCATCGGGCAAAGCCCCGCGGTTAGAAAAGTAGTCGACCAGATCACGTTGGTCGCCCCCACCGAAGCGAACGTCTTGATTTTGGGAGAATCAGGCACGGGAAAAGAAATGATCGCCCGCGCCATCCACGAACGCAGCCGGCGCGCGGCGAAACCCCTGGTCAAGGTCAATTGCGCATCGATTCCGCGCGACCTGTTTGAAAGCGAGTTCTTTGGGCACGTGCGCGGCGCATTCACCGGAGCGGTGCGAGATAGGGTCGGGCGCTTTCAACTCGCCGAGGAAGGCACGTTGTTTCTGGATGAGATCGGAGAAATTCCTCTGGAGTTGCAAAGCAAGCTCCTGCGCGTTCTGCAGGAGGGGACTTTTGAGCGAGTGGGAGAAGAGCGGACGCGGCGAGTCAATGTTCGCATCGTGGCGGCCACGAATCGCGATTTGCAGCGCGAGATCGAGGCTGGTAATTTTCGCCAGGACTTGTTCTTTCGGCTGAGCGTCTTTCCGATGGAAGTTCCCCCGCTGCGAGACCGCAAGGAAGATATTCCCTTGCTGGTCCGCCACTTCATCGATCAGGCGCAGCGGAGGGATCATTGCGGCGGCTTCCAAATCGACGATCGGCAAATGGCCAGGCTCCAACGCTACGACTGGCCCGGCAACGTGCGCGAACTACAGAATGTGATTGAACGGTTGATGATCCTGTCCAGATGCGGAAAGCAGTTGGTGAACATGGATTTGATCCTTCCCGACGCAGACAT
>DASUFM010000710.1:0-4866 GCA_036274535.1 Blastocatellia bacterium | reverse complement strand
AGGGGGGCTGTTGGAAAAGCGCTCTATCGAGCAACTCTCTGGCAGCCTACCCGTACCGTACTGTGCGTTCTCAGAGGGCGGGACGGCGGCAACGCTGTCCCACCACCCGATCTCAGAATCGATTCTGCGTGAGCGTGCAGGCTCTGTTGCAAAAAATCCATGGCCACGCAAGCCTCGGGCAAATCCATTGCGATACAACCTCGTCGAAGAGGAAAAGAAGTGATCAGTTATCGCTGAGGCCTTACGGTTCGGGCTGGAGCCGAGCGACAGATAAAATTCGCGGCGTCGTCCGTACTTCCCGATCCTTTGTAAACCGCCCTCTTGGGGTAAGGACAAAGTGGGCGGGTTCGGACGGTAGCCCCGTTGATTACCTTCGACGCTATGACTTTCTCCGGGGCGAGGCCCTTCTCGACCCAACGGTCGAGCGCGCTAAGGAGATTGTGTTCTGCGTCGCTGATTGGCGAGGGATCGAAGTCACAGCTTCTCGGATCGTCAACGACTCCATCTACGACGCCGTCTTGCCTGTCGCAGGCCGCCACGACCGCTTTAGTGATCAGCGGAAGCTTCGAGGCGGGGATAATTGGCGTCGTGTCGTCATTGGAATTGTGGTTCGACAGGAATTGCCAGAGAAATCCTGCGTTCAGGCGCACGCGATTATTGCCGGGAGCGCCGGCGATGACGCCGTCGAAATCTTTCGGATAACGTTGGATCTCCGCATACGCCTGATGCCCCCCAGTTGAGCAGCCGTTGAAATAGGCGCGGCGGGCCGGGTTCCCCTGCATCCATTCGATAATGCGCTTGCCCGCTTCCGTGATCGAATGAATAGAACGGGAGCCCCAATCAATGATTTTCTCCGGGCTCCCAACACCCCAGAGCAAGTCATCCGGCGTCGATGTCTGATGGCCGGTGTCGCCGCCTATGGCCGCGTAGCCTTGCCGCACAGCCCGCGCCATTTCACCGTAACTCAACGCATTGCTGTAGCCGCCATTGCCGGTGACAACCAGCTTGCCATTCCAGCTCTCGGTCGGCGGAATCCAGACTTCGAAATTGATTACGGAATCGCTGACGGTTGTAACCACCGCTTCCACACGACAGAAAGCCGGCAGTCTGGCGCCGCTTGGCGAGCCCGGCGGTGTGAAGCTTCCCTCGGGCGTCACCGTGACGAACTTTGTCTGTAGACCATCCAGTTTCAATCCAGCGAGGCTCGCGGCGCGGCAGGGTTTAGGCGCAGCGAATTTTGTCTGAGCGGAAGGACCGGCGTTCATTTTGGCATGTCCTGCCGCCGAAGCGATTCCAAGCGCCAGCGCCACCGCCCAGTAATTCAATACGTCTTTTCTCATCTTGAATTCTCCAGCTTATCTCGTATGGTCAAAGCGCGATCGAGCGATCAGGAACTCAATTCTCTGCATACGGCCTTCAATGTTTTCAAGAAGCTTTCGGCGGCGGGCGAAAGTGAGCGTCCGTTCTTCTCGATGACTCCGATCTCCCTGGCGATGGCGGGGGATTTGATCGGTCGACCGCGCAGGCCTGTTAATTCCCCCATTTCAAAGGCGGAGGAGGGAAGGATCGTGACTCCCAGCCCGGCCTTGACCATACCCGCGGCCGTAGACATATAGGTCGCCTCGAATGCGGGCCTGACAATTTCACCGATTGACTCGAAGGCTTGATCGACCAGTTTACGCACGCTGCTGCCGGGATCCATCACCACGAGAGGCAGTCCAACCAGGTCTTTCAAGCTGATCGCCTTCTTTTGCTCAAGTGGGGACCCAGGAGGAAAAACGGCGATCATCCGGTCAGTCAGTAGCAGGGAAAATCGGACTTCCGGGTCCGCAACATTCAAGCTTCCGATTCCGAAATCTACTTCCTCGGCTTTGACCATTGCGACAAGACGTTGCGCGATGACGTCTCTCAGCGCCATCGAAATCCCCGGATGAAGTCCTTTAAATCGGGCGACGGCCGCGGGAAGAATCGTCGAGGAAATGGAAGGTAGAGAGGCGATTCGGATGACCCCCCTGCTCTGAGCGGCCAACTCTTTCGTGTTTACCACGACCGCCTCGATTTCCTGCAGCAACTGGGTGATCACCGGCGCAAGTTCTTTGCCGATAGGGGTTGTCCCCACTGTCCGGGTGTTGCGGTCGAACAGTCGGACGCCCAGGCTTTCTTCCAACTGACGAACCTGTTTTGTCAAGGCGGGCTGCGAGAGATGCAGGAGCCGCGCTGCCCGGGTAAAGCTTCCGAGCCTCGCGACCGTGACGAAAGTTTGAAGTTGCCGCAAATTGAGGTCGAAATAATTCATAACCGAAAGTTATCACTGCTATAACAATAATTCAATTCTATTAAGAGCGGATTGATGGTAATGTCCCGCTCAGTTCAGATTTTCTTACCACCAAAACATATTGTGAGACGCTGCAGGCCGGATGACAGGCATTGCGCCCGTCACAAGTCGCTGCCCGGCGCATGAAGGAGGACTTTTGTGCGAAACGAAAGCACCGCTCGACAGATAGTCGACCGTATTCAGAAGAACCTCGGCGCATCATGGAAAGAGTCGCCGATGGATGGCTTTTGCGCCGGGGACCCCGACGCGCGCATCACCGGCGTCGCGACATCCTTTGCGCCGTCGATGGAAACGCTTCGGAGAGCCACAGAATCGAAGCTGAACCTGCTTATCGTTCGCGAACACCCCTTCTTCAGCCACCAGGAGAAAGGCTATTACAGCGCTCCTCAAGACCTGGTCGCCAGAGATCCGACCTGCGTCGCCAAGAGGGAATTCATCGCGAAAAACAACATGGTGGTCTGGCGCTTTTACGACAACTGGCAGGCTCGGAGAGTGGATGGGCAGCTTCGAGGGCTGGCCGCGGCGCTCGGCTGGGAGAAATATCACAAGCCGGACGGCAAAGCGGGAGAAGAGCCGTACCATCATGGGGACGCGTTCTTCGCGCTGCCGGAGACCACGCTCAAGGGAGCCGCCGTCGCTATACGCGATCGCCTGAAGATCCGCGGCATGCGGATGATCGGCGATCCTCAAACCAGAGTGCGAAAAGCGGGCCTCTCCCATGGACTCATCCTTGTGCCCGAATTGCGGCGGCTTTTGCAGTATCCGCAGGTGGATCTGGTCGTGATTGGTGAGCCCGTCGAGTGGGAAGCCTCCCCATACTTCCAGGACGTCGTAGCCTCAGGACAGAAGAAGGGGATGATCATCATTGGGCACGAGGTCTCGGAAGACCCGGGCAGCGGCGAGGTCGCCAGGTGGCTGAAGACCTTTGTTCCCGAGCTTCCCATCCAGTGGATTCCGGCCGGCGAGCCTTTCTGGACGACAAAATAACCGTGACAAAAACCGTGTGGGCGCGCCGCTTCCAAAGCGCGGGCATGACGACGCATCCTACCTTCATTCAAGCGATATTCAAGCGACGCAGGATAGAAGGCCCGCGCGGAAATGGAGAAAATGATGAACGATCGATATATTTCCAGGAGATATTTCGCCATGCTCGGTTTGCTCTCCGGGACTGGATTCCTCGCGCGCGGCGGGCCTCTCAGCATGAAGGATGCCAGATTATTCGCGCCACAAGGCGCAGCCCTCACGGCCCGGCAAGTAATCGAGCGCATCCAAAAAGACCTTGCGGAGCATGGCGTCGCCTGGAGAACCCAAACCGTGGACACCTTTAAAGTGGGGAATTCGGCGTAGTGACTTCGATTCGCAACCAACCTCGGCTTGTGCAATTCGCCCTGCGGCTCCAGTTCTGAGTTGGCGTAAGGGAGAAAAATACGATGACGAAAATCTTCGGTCTATGCTGTTGCTTGTTATTGCTATCGACTCTTACCGCCTCGACGCGCACAGTTAATGACACTGTGCGCGTCGAGGGCGGCCTGCTCGAAGGTGTTCCCAGTTCGGGTTCCAGCGTGCATGTCTTCAAAGGCATTCCCTACGCTGCGCCGCCGGTCGGCGACCTGCGATGGCGTCCGCCGCAACCCCCAGCGAAATGGGAGGGAGTGCGCAAAGCCGACGAGTTCTCTGACAGTTGTGCGCAGAACCTGGCCAGGTCGCGTAACCCCTGGACGGCGGAATTTATGTCGCAGAGCCAGGCTGGCGAAGACTGCCTCTGCCTGAACGTGTGGACGGCGGCGAAAACAGGCGGCGAGCGGCGGCCCGTTTTTGTCTGGATTCACGGCGGCGCATTTACGGAAGGCTCGGGCGAAGTGGCGGTCTATGACGGCGCGGAATTGGCGAAAAAGGGATTAGTTGTCGTTACAATCAACTACCGGCTCGGTGTTTTCGGTTTCCTCGCGCATCCCGAATTGACCAAAGAATCGAGCCGGAACGCTTCGGGCAATTACGGCCTGCTCGATGTAGTGGCGGCGCTCGAATGGACGCATAAGAACATTGCGGCCTTCGGGGGCGACCCGCGTCGAGTAACCGTTGCAGGACAGTCCGCGGGCGCTTTCGCGGTCCATGCGCTGATGGCCTCGCCACTGGCAAAAGGGCTGTTCCATCGCGCAATTGCTCAAAGCGGCTCTGGCCTCGGGCGACGAAACCGCGATCTGGCGGAGGCGGAAAAAGATGGCGTGAAGTTTGCGGAATCGAAGGGCGCGCATTCAATCCACGAATTGCGCGCGATGTCCGCCAGAGATTTGACTATGGGCGGCGGAATGCGATTCGGACCAGTGGTCGACGGTTGGTTTCTGCCTGCGGATGTCGAGGCGATCTTTGCTCAGGGGAAACAGAATGACGCGACGATATTGACTGGCCTGACCGCCGATGAAGGCAGCGCGTCGCCGGCCTACGGCAAGCTCAAAGCCGACGAATTCAAGAAACAGGTCCAACAGCGTTTCGTTGATCTGGCAGAGACGTTCCTGAAGTTTTATCCATCC
>DASUFM010000709.1:0-5097 GCA_036274535.1 Blastocatellia bacterium | reverse complement strand
CTGATTGAAGACGGCAAGGTCACCGCTCCGGTCAAAGGCGCGACGCTCATCGGCAACGGCCCTGACGCTTTGACGAAAGTTACGGCGGTGGCCAACGATCTCGCGCTTGACGAAGGCGTGGGCACCTGCGGCAAAGACGGGCAATCTGTCCCGGTCTGCGTGGGGCTGCCGACGATCAAAATTTCGGAGATGACCGTCGGAGGCACGAAGTGATCACGAAAGAGCTGCTACACGACATCATCAAACAAGCGGTCAAACATGGCGCGACGGAGGCTGAAGCGACCGGCGTCGAATCGACCGAATTTCACGTCGAGGTCAGGCTCGGCGAGGTCGAGAAGCTGCAGGAGGCGGCATCTCGCGGCATAGGCTTGCGCGTGCTTTATCAGGGCCGCCAGGCGTCCTGCTCCACTTCCGATCTCAGCCCGCAGGCTGTTGACGAACTTATCTCGTCCACCGTGGAGATGGCGAAGCTGACTTCCGTGGACGACGCCGCGGCGCTCCCCTACGGCGACGAACTGGCTCGCGAAGTCGCCGATCTTGGCTTGTACGACCCGAGCATAAGCGCGTTGACGACCGAGCGCAAAATCGAAATGGCTCGATCCGCTGAAGAGGCCGCGCGCGGCGCCGACGCGCGAATCACGAATTCGGAAGGTTCGGCCTGTTCGACGGCCACGAGCAAAACACTCCTGGTCAACAGCGCGGGGTTCGCGGGCGAATATCAGGGCACGAGCTGCGCGCTGACGGTCGCGCCGATCGCCAAAGAAAACGGCCAGATGCAGGTGGCGGTATGGGGAGATCGGCAACGCGCGCTGGGGTCGCTGGACTCTCCTGAAACGCTGGGACTGGAAGCCGCCAGGCGGGCCTTGCGTAAGCTCAATGCCAGCAAAGTCAGGACTCAGGAAGCGCCGATCGTCTTTGAATCGAGCGTGGCGGAGGAATTGCTGAGCGACTTTTTCGCGGCTGTGGACGGCTATTCGATCTTTCGACGCGCGTCTTTCCTGGTGGGGCGGCTCGGAGAAATGATCGCCGCGCCCGCGCTGACGGTCATTGACGACGGGAGGATGCGCGGCGCGGTCGGATCGCGCCCGTTCGACGGTGAAGGTCTGGCCACACGGCAAACAGTGGTTGTCGAGAATGGAGTGTTGAAAAACTATCTGCTAAATACTTATACCGCGCGCAAACTCGGCCTGCGCTCGACGGCGAGCGCCATTCGCTCTTTGACTGGCGCCCCGGTGGTCGGTTTCAGCAACTTTTTCATCGCTCCCGGAGTCTATAAGGCGGACGAGATTATCGCTTCGGTCAAAAACGGTTTTTACGTGACCGAGATGATCGGTTTCGGATTCAATGCGGTCACCGGTGACTTCTCGCGCGGCGCCTCCGGCTGGTGGATCGAGGACGGAAAACTGGCCTTCCCGGTCGAAGAGGTCACCGTCGCCGGCAATTTCCGAGACATGCTGCGCGGAATAGAAATGATCGGAAATGACCTTCGGTTCCGCGGCCGCGTGGCCGCGCCGACAATAAAGATCGATCGCATGATGGTAAGTGGCGAATAAGACCCATAGGGCCTGTCCTACGGGCCCTTCAAGCCCTATGTTATTATGGAAAACGATAATAAATTGACAGTTTTCGATAACGAGAACAGCGCCGACAACATTGATTTTGGAGTTGAACAGGGCCGCCCGCGGGCGCTTCTGATCGCGGGCGCGGCCGCGGCTCTCCTGTTGGGGGTATTGATCGTTGCGCTGGTGATGACCAGGCCGTCCGCCGATAATGATCTTCAAAACATAGTGCGGGCCGGGGCGCCGGAATTCGACGCCTACAAGGATAAAGTCGTGCTGAAAATCGATCCGGAGAGCAGGGTGGTTTACGACAACTGGCTTGGAATGTGGCGCCTACAGGCGAAGGCCCAATTGAGTAACCTGGGTGACCGCGAATTACTCAGCGTCGAAGTGACCGGGAAGCTGATTGACCATGAAGACAAGGTCCTTGCGCAATCCGTCAAGATGCCGATTCCGCGCGACAACCCAGGGCCGCTCAAGCCGGGCGAGTCGAAGATTATAGGAATAATAGTCGATGCCCCGCCCAAAGTTACCGAAGCTGAAGTAAAAGACATCACGATAGAGCTGCGGGGATTGCGGTTCCGGTAGGCATGTCCCGGCGCGCTTCAGATTGCTGAAGGGCGCTGAATCCGAGCAACAGCAGAGCGATCCACACCAGATCCGACAGCAACAAATGTACAAGCTGCAACCAGGTCGGCGCGTGCAGCAGCAGATTGACTGCGCCCGCGCCGAGTTGAACCAGCACGAGCGCGATCAAGGCGTTCGACCATCTCCTGACGCCTTCGCCGGAACGGCGCATGCGAGTGAAGAGGGCTGTCCAGATCAAAACCCCGCTCACTCCGATTGCGATGAACGGATGATAGAACCGTAATCTGATCAGAATATGCGCCGTCGGCGACAGGTCCTGCTTCAATCCTTCGGCCAGCGAAGTGACAGGGAAGAGCGTCCCGCCCAGCGCGGTGACAGCCCCGCTTACGCCCAATATCAAAGTCGCCACAATCGCGGACGCGAAAACTCTGTCGATCGAAGACCCTCTGCGAATGGCGAATCGCCCGCCCGTCGTCGCAGTCCACGCCATCAGCGCAAGCGCCCCCACCAGCATGAAAGTGTTGATCAGATGCGCCGACATCCACAGCGCCCGCGCCATGGATTTGTTTTCGGCGACCATCTCGAAAAGCACCAGCCCTGCGCCGACCGCGGCTTCCATCAACATAAAGAACATCGCGGCCGTCGCATAGCGTCTCAATGGGTGTTTGGGCGCGCAGGCGCGAAAGGCCCAGATGAGCGCTCCCGCGACCAACAGCAACGCCACTCCGCTCGATAGTCGGTGGGAAAATTCGACTATGGTTTTTACGGTCGGAGAGCCTGGAAGGACCTCGCCGTTGCAGAGTGGCCAGTGGCTGCCACATCCGGCGCCTGAACCGCTTGCGCGAACGTAAGCGCCCCAGACGATGACCAGCAAATTAAACGCCAGCGTAAACCAGGAATATTTCGCGAAACGATCGAGTTTCATTAATCAGAGATCACGAGGGCTTAAATATTGATCGTAGCGGCGAAACGGCTCCCATTCGGACGAGTATTCGAGCCTTGTTTCCGGACGCCGTTCTTCGAGTTTGACGATTTCAACGGCTTCAATGAACAGACGGTCAAGGTTTTCAATGGGGCTGCCGGTTCTTCTACAAGCGGCGACATGAGTGCGTATAATTTGATCAACTTTGACGCGCGTGTCCGGCGGCAATTGGTTGATCATTTTCAATGTTTGATCGGAAATTTTCATAAGCCCTCTTCTTATGCTCCTTTATGATTTTATATGACGAAATAATTGAGTCCGAAATGACTGGGCAAGATACTAAATGTTCTTGCCAGATTCAAGAAATTATTAAGCCAAAATTTCTCATGCCGGCAAAATCATGATTTCCCGGGCGTCTTTAGCGATTGTATCGTTGATGTTAGGATAACGACTTATGAGGTGGGAGAAGTCATCTTCCCGCCAATGGCGCAATTCGATCGGCATTCCGCGCGGCGGCGACAAGGCCGCCCGCAAGGCATAACAGCAAGACCATGGCGGAAGCAACAGAGGCTATAACAAAAAAAACAATCAGTTCGTTCAGAAGGTGGTTCTTTGAAGGACAGGTCAAAGAGGTTGAAGGTCCTCACGAAAAAGAAGGCCAGCATCACAAGCATTCCTGGTGGCAGGTGATGTGTTTAACCGGCGTGGATTATTTCTCGACGCTTGGTTACCAGCCGGGAATCGCGTTTCTGGCCGCCGGGGCGCTTTCGCCGATAGCGACCTTGATTCTGGTGCTGCTGACGCTGTTCGGCGCTTTGCCTATGTATCGGCGTGTCGCCGAAGCCAGCCCGCACGGCGACGGTTCGATCTCGATGCTGGAAGACCTGCTGCCGCGATGGCGCGGGAAAATGTTCGTGCTGGCGCTGATGGGGTTCGCCGCCACGAGTTTCATTATCACAATCACGCTTTCAGCGGCCGACGCCACGGCGCACATCATTGAAAACCCCTTTGCGCCGAACTTCCTGCGCCATTCCGTGGGTGTCACGCTGTTTTTGATCGCGGCTCTCGGCGCGATTTTTCTCAAGGGCTTTAAAGAAGCTATCGGCCTGGCGGTTCTGCTGGTTGCCATATACATATCGCTCAACCTGGTGGTCGTGTGCTCGGGTTTATACCAGGTCGCGATTCATCCCGGCAGCCTGGTTGATTGGAAGAACGCCTTGAATGTTCAGCATGGCTCCCTGTTTGGGATGATCGGCGCAGCGATGTTGCTTTTTCCGAAACTCGCTCTCGGCTTATCCGGGTTTGAAACAGGCGTGCTGGTGTTACCTCTGGTCAAAGGAGACGAAACTGATTCTCCCCAGAACCCCGCGGGGCGCATTCGTAACGGGAAGAAGCTTTTGCTGGCCGCCGCGGCGATCATGAGCCTGATGCTCATCTCCAGCAGTTTCATCACCTCCATCCTGATTCCAGCGGCGGAATTTCAGGAAGGCGGCAAAGCCTATGGACGCGCGCTGGCTTACCTGGCCCATAAACAGATGGGCGACATCTTCGGCACAATTTATGATTTGAGCACGATTTCGATCTTATGGTTTGCCGGCTCATCAGCCCTGGCCGGTTTGCTCAACCTCATTCCCCGCTACCTGCCGCGTTATGGAATGGCGCCTGAATGGGCGCGCGCGGTGAGGCCGCTGACCGTGGTTCTAACAGTCATCTGTTTCGCCGTGACGATCGTTTTCAATGCCAGCGTTAAGTCGCAGGGTGACGCTTACTCGACAGGAGTGCTGGCGTTGATATTGTCGGCCGCGATCGCCGTGGCGATCTCCGAATGGCGCAACGGGTGGCGGCGGTGGATATATCTGTCGATCGCCGCGGTTTTCGGTTACACGACGGTTCTCAACATCGCCGAACAACCGCAAGGCATCAAGATCGCAACCTTATTCATCGCCTCGATCATCGGCGTATCGTTCATTTCGCGCGCAATGCGCTCGACCGAGTTGAGGGTAGTGAGGGTGGAACTGAACGACGCGG
>DASUFM010000708.1:0-3427 GCA_036274535.1 Blastocatellia bacterium | reverse complement strand
CATGCGAGATTGGGTCAGTACCGCGAGCGGTAGCGAGCGTCGCAGACGCCTGGATAACGCTCCCTACCGGTCGCGGTACTGACTTTAGTTATTGCGCCGTCCAGCCACCATCGACGAACAATGCGCTGCCTGTCATGAAAGCCGCCGCGTCGGAGGCCAGAAAGACCGCCGCGCCCGCAATCTCGTGTAACTCGCCCCATCGTCCCATCGGAATCCTGGAAACGAAGTCACGGTATTTGGCCGGGTCGTTGAGCAACTGCCTGTTCATTTCGGTCGCGAAGGGGCCGGGGCAGATCGCGTTCACCGTCACTCCCTTCGTGGCCCATTCGAGCGCGAGCGTCCGCGTCATTCCCATAATCGCCGCCTTCGACGAAGCGTAAGAGACGCGGCCCGGCAGCGAGATCACCGACATAATCGAGCCGAGATTGATGACGCGCCCCCATCCTCGCTCAGCCATCTTCGGGCCGAAGATTTTAGAGCAGAGGAAAGGCGCGGTCACGTTGGTCGCCATCACAGCCTCGAAATCGCTCTCGCTGATTTCGCTGATCGGGCCGCGAATGTTTATCCCGGCGTTGTTGACCAGAATGTCGACCGCGCCGAGCGAGTCTTCAATCTCGACGGCCGTTCGCTTCAATTCATCCGCGCTCGTCACGTCGACCGCGAACGCGGCGGAGCGCCGCCCGGTCGACGCCGCGATTTCATCCGCGGCTTTGCGGCAATCTTCCAGCGTGCGGCTCGCGACCGCAACGTCGGCGCCAGCTTCCGCGAAGGCTTGCGCCATGACTCTCCCCAGTCCTTTCGATCCGCCGGTAACCAGGGCGACGCGACCGTCCAATCGAAAAAGTTCCATCACGTTTTTATGAGAGCCGTTCGGCATATCCATCTTTGTTTTATCTCCTGTGGAAAGGCGTATAAGTCCTGTTTATATTAGCCGATGATTTGAAGGTCCGCCAAAAAATTATAACTCTCAGACAAAATCTTGACAGTTTTATGGAACAGACTGATAATCCGTCGGCCAAAGCGGTTCAAAACTATCACCACAATTCATAATCCGCTGGCTTGCTGGAAGACGCTGGGACGAAAATCCTCACATAATTAATCAAATATCAAGGTAGTTGAGCTTATTTCTTAAGCGGTTGTATTGCCAGTACGGGCGACCGTGATCCATCAACAGCCGGACGCAAAATTTCCTTCTTGCGTCCCCCAGACAGGATGCCATGGCAAGTTTGTTGGACTCTCGAACAAACTACTCGCATACCTGAAATAGTCTCTGCCCAAAGAGACACAGCAAGCAAAGAAATAATTCGAATATGGATTTCGCGCCGCGCCTGGATACAGGCATGGCGGCGTGGAGACTCAACTCAAATGCGCGGCCATTGGAGGCGCGCGTTTAACCCATCTTGACAGGGAGACACTTATGCATATCAACTCGCTTCGCAAGAAGACGCCCATGCTGTTGTCATTGGCGCTATTGCTGGCCGTTTCCGCCTTCGCGCAAAACACTGGGAGCCTCAGTGGTATAGTGCAAGACTCCAGCGGTGGAGCAATTTCAGGCGCGAAAGTTACGCTCAGCGATCCGACCAAAGGATTTCAGCAGGAAGCCAGGACCAACTCCGAGGGAACCTTCTCTTTCACCACGGTTCCTCCGGGGGCCTACACTGTGACCATTGAAGCCACGGGATTCAAGAAAACCGTGAAGTCAGGGATCATCCTTAACATCGCCGACCGCCAATCAACCGGCATTATTTCGATGGAAGTCGGCGATATCTCCACTACCGTCGAAGTGACCGCCGACGCCGCGCAATTACTGGTCAAGACCGAGAGCGGCGAAATAAGCCAGACCATCAACGGCGACCAGGTGGAAAATCTGGCCCTGAACGGACGGAACTACCTGGATCTGGTCAAGGTCACCCCCGGCGTCATCAGCTTCGTTGACGGGCAGACAGCGGGACCGGGCGGATTGGGATCATTCAACATCAACGGCACGCGCGCCAATCAGCACAACCTGACTATTGACGGCACCACCAACGTTGACACAGGGTCGAACGGCACCCAGCACATCGCGCTGGCGCTCGACAACATCGCCGAGTTCAAGATTCTGTCTTCCGCATATCAGGCCGAATACGGACGTTCGGCGGGCGGCGACATCAAGGTGCTGACCAAGAGCGGCGGCAAGGAATTTCACGGCACGGGTTATTACTTCCACCGCCACGAACAGTTCAACTCCAACAGCTTCTACAACAACGCCGATAAGCTCCAGCGCAACTTCTATCGTTATAATTACCAGGGCTACAACATCGGCGGCCCGGTCTGGCTGCCGAAAATCGGCAGCAATTACCTGAAAGAACGCCTCTTCTTCTTCTTCTCCCAGGAATGGCAGGAGCAGTTGCTGCCGAGCGTCGCGCGCCAGTCGCGAGTGCCGACGGCGGATGAATTAGCGGGCAATTTCAGCAACACAAAGGACGGCAACGGCAACCCGATCACCATCCGCAATCCGGCCAACGGTCAGCAATTTATGGGATGCGACGGGAATACTCCGAACGTGATCTGCTCCGATCCCAACAGTCCCAATTTCGTCCCATTCTCAGCGAACGGTGTGGCGATTTTGAAGTACTTCAACCAATTCGCGAATTTCCCGCTCGTCAACAGTCCGAACGGTTCGCGCTTCAATCACCAATCGCAAGCCAGCGCCGGTTATCCGCGCAGGGAATATAATCTGCGCCTCGATTATAATCTGACTGAGAGCACGCGCATGTATGTGCGCTACACTCGCGACGCCGATCAACAGATGCTGCCCTACGGCCTGGGTTGGACGGGCGGCAACAATCAGGTGCCGATCGATGTGCTCGATTTCAAACAGGCTCCCGCCTTTAACGGCACATACAACCTGACCACGACGCTCTCGCCGACGCTGACCAACGAGTTCGTCTTCGGCGCCAGCCAGAACAACCTGACGCTCAATCCGACTAATCCGGACGCGGCGACCCTCAAAGGCTTAGGACTGAGCGGCTTCAATACGCCGTTCCCGTATCCGGCGGCGCAATTCGTTAATATCGGCTTCGGAGGCATTCCGAACCAGAACTTCGCGGGGACGAGCGGTTACAGCCAGTTCCCTTACAAGAACTCGAACACGACGTTCGACTTCTATGACAACGTCAGCAAGGTCATCGGCACACATACGGCGAAGGCCGGCATCTATGTCCAGCGCAGCCGCAAGGATCAGGCGGCCGGCAATTCGATGAGCATCAACTTTAGCAACAACACGGCCAACACTCTGGGGAACACGGGGGCGTCGATTCGCTTAACGTGCGCTCAGGCGGCCACGAGATGCGCTTCGAGCCGGCAATCAGCGAGAAGCACGGCCGCACCGGCGTCTCCCTCGCTCTCGGCAATCGGCGGGCGATGCTGGAGCGGCAGTTTGCGGAGA
>DASUFM010000707.1:0-7413 GCA_036274535.1 Blastocatellia bacterium | reverse complement strand
TTCTGTCGCTCATAGTCACGGTGTCAGAGGTAACGATGCCAGGGTCGATTTGACGAATGACGCCCACGAGCGCCGGGAGCAGAGACGGCTCAGCCTGCGAGGTTCGAACGACCACGCCAAAATAATTACCCGCGCTCTGGTTGAAGGGAATATACATGACTGGCGGGATCGGCTCATCCAGCGGGCCTTCTCTGATATTTTCCACGATCCCGACGATTTCCATGGGAGTGGGCGGATCCGATAGATATGAGAGTCGCTTGCCGATGGGATCTTCATCGGGGAAGTATTGTTTCGCCAGCGCCTGGTTGATAATAGCCACGCGAGGTTTCGACGCGTCCTCCGCTTCGGTAAAGTAACGGCCGCGCAATAACTTCGCCCCCAGCGTCGTGAAGTAGTCGGAGTTCACAGGCCGTTCGGGCGCTTCGTTGTGCTCTCCGTGCCAGGGCCGGCCCAACACTCGGAACCAGGTCGTATTGCCGTTGCCGCTCAAGGGAAGGCCGTTGGAGGATATACCGACAGATTTTACGCCCGGCAAACTCGCGATCCCGCTCACGATCCGCCGCTCAAGCGCAATGACCTGATCTTCCTTCGCGTATGATCGGGGAGCCAAGACTTCAAGCGTGGCGAGATGATCGGGCTGAAATCCGATGTCTACGTGGAGCAGGCGGTAGAGACTCTTGCCGAGCAGACCTGCGCCCACCAGCAGCGTTACGGCGGTGGCCAGTTCCAGGACCACCAGTTTAGAACCGAGGCGGCGCCAGACCGTTCCCGCAGAACCGCGGCTGTTTTCCACAAAGCCTTCCCGCATCTCCGACAAGGACAAGCGCAAGGCGGGAGTGAAGGAGAATAACGCCGCCGCAAGCAGCGTGATCGCGACTCCAAAAGTCAACACGCGGACATTCAGGCCGACGCCATGCAGATACGACATGCCGGCCATCATGTCCGCCGGGATGAGCTTGACGAGAAGATGCATGACCCAATAGGCGGACGCCAGCCCTAGAGCGCCGCCGGCCAGCGCCAGAGCCGCCCCTTCTGTCACGAACTGGCAGGCTAATCTGCCGGGTCCGGCGCCCAGCGCGCTGCGGACCGCAATCTCTCGCCTGCGGCTCTCGGAACGGACTAGCAACAGATTCGCGACATTGCCCATCGCGATCAGCAGCAGCAGCCCTGCTCCACTGAGCAGCGTCAAAAGTATCGGACGGATGTCGCCGATAATCACTTCGCTGAGCGCGGCCACGGCCGCCCCCTGACCGCGATTGGAATCGGGATATTGCTTTTCCAGTTGTTGCGCAATCGACTTCACGTCGGCCAGGGCGGTCCCGACCGTGATCCCATCCTTGAGCCGCGCCACGCCGTATAGATTATGGCAGCTTCGCCGTTGCTCGCAGGAGCCGGAAGCGTTAAGCGTGGTCCAGAACTCCGCAGGTTCGGCCGGCGCGAAATGAAACTCCGGCGGCAACACGCCGATGATGATGTTCGGAAAGCCGTCCAGCGTGACCGTCCGCCCTAAAACATCCTCTTTTCCGCCGTACCGTTTTTGCCATGCGCTATAGCTCAGAATGACAGTGCGAGGCGCCGATGGTAAATCCTCGCCGGCATAGAAATCACGCCCGAGCGCCGGAGTGACGCCCAGCGTGCGAAAAAACCCGTCGCTGACGCGGGCGCCACGCGCCGGCTCTGCGCCGGCGGGGGCGCTCACGATGAAACCAGCGCGATTGTACGCCTCCAGCGAGCTATAGACTTTGTTGAGTTTTTTCCAGTCGAGGTAATCCAGATACGAAAGGTTGCAGCGCGGGCACGAAGGGATGCTCTCATACACGCCGACGAGCCGCTCGGGATTTTGGTAAGGCAGCGGCTTGATCAGCGCCGCATCCACAAAGGCGAAGATGGCCACGCTGGCGCACAGGCCGAGAGCCAGCACGAGGACGGCGGGAACCGTGAATCCCGGAGTTTTTCCCAACTGCCGGATCGCGAAACGAAGATCCTGCGCCACGTTTTCCAGAAACGGGATCGCGCCGGCGTCGCGGTAAGCCTGCTTCGTCAATTCCACTCCTCCCAACTTCAACATCGCGCGCCGCCGCGCCTGTTCCGGCGTCATCCCGGAACGGAGGTTGTCCTCGATGTGCATCTGAAGATGACTCTCGATCTCCTCCTCAAACTCCGACTCTCGCCGCCCCTTCGTGAACATGCCGGCCAGTCTTAAGATCCAGACACGTAACCGCTTCATGCAGAGTCCTCCGAGGGAGAGAGAAATCGCGCGAGGATCGCTGTCGCCTGCTCCCAATCCCGCGTTTCCTTCTTTAGTTGCTTCCGGCCCGATCGCGTAAGCCTGTAGAATTTAGCCTTGCGATTGTTCTCCGACGCTCCCCATTCGGAGGCGATCGCCCCCTCCTGTTCCAATTTCAGTAGCGCAGGATAAAGGGTTCCATAGTTCAGGGAGAGGATATTTCCACTCGTCTGCTCAATGCGGCGAGCAATCCCGTATCCGTGAAGCGGCCCCATCGTCTCGAGCGTCTTCAGAACCATCAATGCGAGAGTCCCTTGCCAGACGTCAGCTTTATCGCCCATATGCCTCCTCTTTGTTAGCCATAGGAAATGCTAACATTTGCGCTATGGGAAAGCAATAGGTGACCGGCCGGATTCGAGGGCGTGGTTCGCCGAAAGTCCTTTCGACCTTTAAGGCAAGGCGTAATACCCTTCTTTGGCGCTTACTCGTAAGCCGTGTGTTTGCCAGGAAGGATGTAATTGGACTTTAAGCTTGCGCCAGCTTTTATCACTATGGGTATTATTGGAGTAGTAGCCGATACTATATTGATGTCGCAGTAACAGGGCGATGCTGTCGACGGCGTCTTCAATAATGTTTGCGCCGCCCGGAAAAAATGATCCGCCCCCGGTCATTCCGGAGAGATCTTTCAGCAGGCCTTTTCCGGCGGTTCCCCACCAATTGCCGCTCGTATCTCCTATTCCCACGCAGTAAATCTGGACGCCGGCTTCCTTGACCAGTTCCATCAACTCTCCATACTTATATCGAGAGGAATTGTCCTGGCCGTCAGAGATGACGATCAGCGCGCGCTTGCGGTGTTTTCCCTGTTTGACCTTTTCCAACCCGAAATAAACGGCATCATAGAAGGCGGTGAGTCCTTCGGGTTGAGCCGAGCGCAAATATTTGCCCGCCTTCTCCCAGTCGTCTCCCTCAACCTGGACCGTGATCTTCTTTGAAAAGGGCATCAGGAAAAAGTCGTCATCCGGATGGCTGGTCTTGACGAGTTCCAAAGCCGCTTTCAGGGACTTATCAAAGTGTTTTTTCAGGCTTCCAGAAATGTCCAGCAGGATTCCGATGCTTAAGGGAACATCATCATCGGAGAAAAACACGATATCCTGTTTAACCCCGTCTTCATATATCTCGAAATCCTGGAGGCTGAGACCAGGAACAAAGTTATTCTGCTTGTCAGTCACACCCACGCTGAGCGTAACGATGTCAGTCGATAACCTCAGCGCGCGCGCCTGGTCCTGGAATTGCCAATCCGCATTTTGAAGCCCTGACCAGAGTCTGGCGTCCGCCACGTGACGCGCATGAGCGAAGCAAGCGCGGCCTCCTTCCTGAAACGGCCTCGTTACACAGAGAAATAGCGCCGCCAGGATCGTTAGCCGGAAAAAACGCCGGTTGCATAAATGGGGCATACGAACGCTCCTTCGGAAGAAAGGTCCTGATGCGTAGATTATATCGATAATCCAAATTGTCCAGCTTCAGGAAGCCTGATTAATTATTTGGGTCACATTATGTTATCTACTAGTCGCTTCGATCCGAATCTGCTTCAACAATTCGGTCTTTGGCTCGAGCTCTGTTTTGCCAGCCGGAAAGCCGTTGACGCTCAGCATGTAACACAGGATGTCGGTGATCTGCCGCCTGCTCAACTGTCCGGGATTGTTTGGCGGCATCGATCGGCGAACTCGTTCAGCTAAGTCCCCGACGGTCAGGCCATCCCAGTTCGCGAGAAATGCGGGGCCGGAGAGCGCGGGTATTTCGTCGGCCCCGGTCAGATCAGCCCCATGGCACGACGCGCATTCCCGGCCGTAGAGCGCCGCGCCGCGCCTGGCTTGCTCTTCCGCATACACTCCATCCCACACCGAGCGCGACGGTTCTTGCGCTCCAGTCGCCGAGTGGAACGCCACAAGCGCCGCCAAACAGGCGCCGGACAGAACCGCGATTTTGACCTTGATCTTGATCTTCATGGCGCCTCACTCGCTTAGCGTCGCTCGTTCGCGTTAGTTGGAATGTCTTCCGGCGGAAGCGCGAACGCAATGTACTCGCCAGAGTAAGCGCCGCCGCTCACCGCGACGACGATGTACTGCCTGCCGTTGAGCATGTAGGTCATCGGCGATCCGCTCTGTTGCGCCGGCATGTATACTGCGCCGACCTCTTTCCCGGTCGCCTTGTCGTAAGCGCGCAGCATCGCGCCACGCGGACGGCCAGGCATGGTAGTGGCCTGAGGGTCGCCCATAATGACCAGCGTCCTGGTGACCACCAATCCGACAGCGCCGTTCTGACCCGTCTTGGGAATGTTCATTCCCTTGAGCAGCGGGTGATTGCGGACCACATCCGGCGTGTCTCCATGCGGGACCTGCCATGTCAGCTCGCCTTTGGCCAGATTTATGGCCGAGAGGAGTCCATACGGCGGTTTGACTATTGGCAGACCTTGGACCAACGTGCGGCCTCCGCCTTCACCGCCGCGCGCGGGAGGAGCAGCCGCCGCGCCGGTCCCAGCCGGCCCGGTTGGAGTGGATGACGTAGCCGGCGCCGCGCGAGGTCTGGGCCCTTGCGGGAAATCAGCGGCGCTACCGAAACCAGGCCCCTCGCTGACCCGGAATGGCTGCCCGGCGCGGCCCAACACGTATTTGATATCCGAGAGTCCTTCCGGCGGCTCGATCAATCCGATCGGCGTGACGCCGGCGTTAGACGCCGGCGCATAGACGGTATGTGTTTCGGGATCATATCCCCCGCCGGGCCAGTTCGTCCCTCCGTTGGTTGTGCCGATGGTCAGCCCTGCCAGCGGGCCTCCGAGCTTGCTCACAACCGGCGGATTGAAGATCGGACCGTTCTTGAATGGCTCGATCGCCTTGAGCGCTTGCGCCCGCAGATCGGGCGTGAAATCAATCAAGTCGTCTTCCGTGACGGCCTGGCGAGCGTATGCCGGAGGCCTGGTCGGAAACGGTTGCGTGGGAGAGTACCATTCGCCCGGCACGTTGCCTTTCGGCGCGTGGCGCTCCTCGATCGGCCAGACCGGCTCGCCCGTCACTCGGTCGAAGACGTAGAGAAAGGCCTCCTTGGTCGGCAATGCGACGGCTTTGATTGCTTTGCCGTTCACGTTGATGTCGGCCAGAATCGGGGCGAAGGACAAGTCATAGTCCCAGATCGGATGATGCACGATCTGGAAATGCCATTTTCGCTTTCCAGTCTTCAGGTCGACGCAGACCAGACTCTCGCTGCCCTTCAAACGTATCCCTCGCCGGGACCGCCCCAGTGGCCGACCAGCGCGCCTGATTGATCGAATTCTAAAACTTGCGGGGCCGGTACGCAGCAGCCGGTCGGCAGGTTGAGGATCGCGCCCTTTTCGTTATTACCCAGCGAATCGGCGCCTCGATGCGTGATCCAGATGTGATCCTGGGCGTCAACGGCCACGCCGGTCACCGAACCGAGAACCCAGTGATTCGGCAACGGCTTCGGCCACAGCGGGTCCACTTTAAAGACGGGGGCCTGAACTCCGCCCCGTTCCTGAGCGGCCGTCGTCCGCTTAAACCCGCTTTGAGCTACTCCGAGCGCGACGAGGAGGATGGCAGGGGCCGCGCCAATATAAAGACCGCGCTTCATATTGCTCATTTGAAGCCTCCCTTTTTGGATGCGAGCGCATGGTCACGATCGCTCCGGGCTCGCGTCCCACAAGCGCTAATTTTGAAGGGTACAACTCAGGATCTTTATCGGCGGGCGCAGTATACACGATCCCTTCCAAATACACGATTCATTGCGGAACCTGTCTCAAGTTTTCTTGGACTTCCAAATCCGGCGGTGCTGGAGTTCCACCGCAAAAAGCTCAAGCCTGTTTGGAATGAATCATACAATCATCACATCGCGCGTCACGCCATGGCTGGCGCTGGTGGCGGCGCTCATGCTGGCAGCCATCGCTGCGGCGTTGGCAATGTTTGCGGATGGCGCATATACCCAGGGCAGTGTCCAACCCGTCAATGACCTGCCCAACCCGTATGCGACGGTCGAGAACTGGGCGAAGATGTCGGGAGAGAGGGCGTGGGGCGCGACGAGCGCGGTGGATATTGATCCCGACGGCAAGTCCGTCCGGGTCGCTGAAAGGTGCGGCGCAAATACCTGCGTGGGATCGCGCCTGCCGACCATCCTCAGGTTTGACGCGTCAGGCAAGCTAGTCAAGAGTTTAGGAGAGGGGATGTTCATATTCCCTCACGGCATCTATGTGGACAGAAATGGAAACGTCTGGGTGACCGACGGAATCCCGCCCGGCCCCGCGGCCGAGGGGACGGCAGGGAGAGGCCACGTCGTCGTCAAGTTCAGTCCGGACGGAAAGGTCCTGATGACGCTCGGCAAGGCGGGAGTCGCCGGCGCCGGGCCGGACACTTTCAATCAACCTTCTGATGTCGTCACCGCGCCCAATGGCGACATCTTCGTCGCGGACGGACATGGCGGGAATTCGAACGCCAGGATCGTGAAATTCTCGGCGGCATCCGTGTCGGGAGCGCCAGAGACGGCAAGGCCATCGCTTTTATTCCCGACCCTGAAAAGGATCCCGACAAAGCCGCTACGAGCGCGGCCGAAGGCGTCGCGGCCGACGCCCAGGACAATGTGTATGGGGCGGAAGTCGGCGCGCGGGCGTTGAAGAAATACGTCAAAATCAAAGCCACGGGGAACACTGGGAGCGCTGGGAAGACAGGAAAGGGATTGAGATAATGATTCGCAAGATCCTCTTCACAAGATTTTCCCTTTGCTGTTCCCCGCGCTCCCAGTGTTCCCCGTGGTTGATCTGCTTATTGGCGAGACCTGGAGCGGCTTGCAGATCAATGTACGACGCCTGAAATGCATCGCATAAATCGGCGTAGCCTTTGGAGGCGCCGTTGCTTGGGATACAGCTGATCCGGCGAGACTTCCCGTATATGCAATCGCAATCATCTCTAAATTGCTGGCCGGCTGAGCCAGTCTTCGAATCGCGTCTCGCCGAGTCGCGCGTCATCGCCGGGAACGAGCGCGCTCTCGCTCAGCGCCACGCCGTAGTAGCGCGCCTGCGGGTCGGCGACAACCTCGCGCGGATCCTTGCGTGCGGCCAGATATCGCCGGACGAGTTCATAGAGACGAAACTTTTCGGGCCCCCCTACTTCAACGATGCCGTTCAC
>DASUFM010000706.1:0-3477 GCA_036274535.1 Blastocatellia bacterium | reverse complement strand
CGCCGGAAGAACTTGTGCTCCTGCACCTGCACGACGAAGAAGAGGTCGCCGGGAGGCCCGCCCAGCGTGCCGTGCTCGCCTTCACCCTGCAGGCGCAGCCGCTGCCCGCTGGCGATGCCTGCGGGGATGCGAACGGTCAGCTTGCGATCTTTGGCGACCCGCCCCTGACCGTGGCACGTGGCGCAGGGCTTGGCGATGATGTTGCCCGTCCCGCGGCACTGGCTGCACGTGCGCGCGACGGTGAAGAATCCCTGTTGATAGCGCTGCTGCCCGCGTCCCTGGCACGACGGGCAGGTCGTGGAGCCGCTGCCGGGCGCGGCGCCGCTGCCCTTGCACGTCTCGCACGACTCGGCGCGCGGAAACTGGATCGAGGTCTCGCTGCCGCGGGCCGCTTCCTCGAAGGAGATCTCGAGGTCGTAGCGCAGGTGCGAGCCCTGCTGCGGGCCGCCCCGCCGGCGTCCGCCGCCGAACAGATCGCCGAAGCCGAACGAGTGATAGAGGCGATGGAATCGGCGCAGGCCGAAGGGCTCGGCGCGATCAAGCTCGACGGCAGGATGATCGATCAAGTCCATCTGTCGGCGGCGAAGAAGGTGCTGGAGAAGGCGGCAAAGACGAAAGGCGCATGATTGCCGCAGGCCAGGCGTGTTGTTATCATTCTTACATTGAGTCCTATTCGTCTTTTGAATAAAAGGAGGTATGGCAATGAATACCTTGTCATTGGAAAGCATTGAATCGGCCATCAATCAATTGTCTTTTCTTGAGCAGGTTCGGCTTCTCGAACGGCTTGCGCAGCGCATCCGCAGACAGACAGAGCGGCGGCAGAGCATTGAAGATCAACTTGCCGCAATGGCCGCTGATCCTGACATTCAACGCGAGTTGCGACAAATCGAAGCTGAATTCAGCGTGACGGAAATGGACGGATTGCCGGATGAATCATTTGAATTGAAAGGGTGATGATGGCAATTCAACGAGGTGAAATTTACTTCGTAAATCTGAGCCCGGCGCAGGGGCGCGAACAGTCGGGATATCGCCCTGTCCTCGTAGTTTCGTCTGACAACGTCAACCGACTTCCGCTTGTTGTGTCAGTAGTTGTTGGGACAAAGGGCGAAAATGTCCCGCGAGACTATCCGACCAACGTCCGCGTCGCCGCCGTGGATAGCGGGCTGCCGATGGAAACGGTCTTTATGTGTTTTCAGGTTCGCGCGATTGACGCTTCTCGTTTTTCACCAACGCCTGTTGGGAAAATCCCGGCGCGGTCTTGAGGCAGATAGAGAGCGCCCTTCGATATTGCTTTGACTTATAACCTCTTTCCATTTCAGATTTCAGTCCTGATAAAAAAGGAAAAACGATGCGCGAACATACCGACTTAGTCGCGAGGGGCCGCGCTGATTTGTCCGAGTGGGAGCGCGCGCAGCCCCTCAATTTCTACGAGACCGATCTACATCTGCAGAACATACTGGAATTTTACTGGGGCGCCGATCGTTTGCGCCTGCAGGCGGGAAGGTTTTCGTCGTTCGGCGCCGAGGCCGCGACGGTCGTCGACGCTGCGGTCAGGCGGGCGAACCTGGCTGAAAACCTGCCTCGGCTCGATCGTTATTCGGCGACGGGCGAGCGAACCGAAGACGTGGCGCATTCGGCCGACCATCATCTGGCCGGGCGGTATATTTACGGTTCGGGCGTGATGAGCGTCTATGCCGAGCCTGAGAGCAATCTGCTGGCCCTGGCTCTGTTCTACCTGTCATCTTACAACGGCGAGGCGGGGCATAACTGTCCGCTGGCCTGCACGGCGGGAGTGATCAAGACGCTGCAACACGCGGGCGGCGAAGAACTGAAAAAGAAATACCTGTCGCGACTGCTTGATCCGAATTACGCGACGCGGTTTCACGGCGCGCAGTTTCTGACCGAAATCCAGGGCGGATCGGATGTGGGCGCGAACGCCTGCGCCGCGACTTTACTCGACGCCGGAGAGAACAAATGGCTGATCAATGGTGAAAAATGGTTTTGCTCGAACGTCACGGCTGATCTGGCGCTAATCACGGCGCGGCCTGAGAATTCAGGGGAGGGCACGAGAGGCCTGGGGCTGTTTTTACTTCCGCGGCGTTTGGATAATGGCGCGCCGAACGGAATTCATATTCGCCGCCTCAAAGACAAACTGGGCACGAAATCGCTGGCCACGGCCGAGGTGGATTTCAAGGACGCAGTCGCATATCAGATCGGCAAGCCAGGCCGCGGATTTCAGCACGCGATGGATTTCGTAATCAACACGTCGCGGCTTTACAACGCGGTCGGATCGGCCGGGGCCGCAAGGCGCGCTTACCTGATCGCCTGGACATACGCGCAGCGCCGGCGGGCCTTCGGTTCGGCGATCAAAGACTTTCCGCTCGCGCAGGAAATTCTGGCCGAGATGCGGGCCGTGACAATGGCGGTCACATCAGGCAGTCTCTACCTGGCTCATTTGCGCGACGAGATAGAAGCCGGCAAAGCCGATGAAACGGGCAAACAATTCTTCCGTCTGGCTGTCAATTTGAACAAATACCGCTCTTCGATTTCGGCCACCGACGTCATCCGTCGTGGGATCGAAATCCTGGGCGGCAACGGGGCGATGGAGAATTTCTCCATCCTGCCGCGGCTGCTTCGCGACAGCGTGATCTTCGAAGCCTGGGAGGGCGCGCACAACACACTGATCGCGCAATCGGCGCGCGACATTCGACGTCTGGGATTGCACGAAGCGTTCTGCTCGAGACTCGACAACTGGTTCGGCTCGCTCATTGACGCCGATTTGCGCGACAGAGGCGTCAGGCAGGTTCGCTTCTTACGCGATGAACTCGATTCGATAATTTCGACGGATGAACTTTCGGCGGGCGTTATGTTCAAGCCGATGGTCGATCGAATGATGTGGCTGTTTTATGTGGCCTGCCTGGCCCGCGAGGCCGAGTGGGAAGCGGCGCGCGGCAAAGAAATCGGCAAACGCGAGATCATCGATCTGTTATGGGCGCGAATCGACAAAGAACAAGGCAGACCTGCGGCTGAATACCTGAAGCTGCTGGCGCGAGTCAGTTCGGCTTTATGAAAGCATATGGAAAACCTCTCTTACGCATCAATATTTCGTGCTGGGAGACAACCGCCGGAACAGCAGCGACAGCCGTTATTGGGGGCTCGTGCCGGAGAAGTACATCTACGGGAAGATAGAAAAAGATTGATAACCGATTCGGAGGAATGACAATGAGGCTTGGATTGAATCTGGGGTACTGGGGCGCGAACCCGGAAGACAATGTGGCGCTGGCGCGGGAGGCTGATCGTCTGGGCTTCCATTCGGTCTGGACGGCGGAAGCCTACGGATCGGACGCGGTGACGACGCTGACGTGGGTTGCGGCGAAGACTGAGAAGATCAACGTCGGGGCCGGCATTATGCAGATGACGGCGCGCGTCCCCGCAATGACGGCAATGACGGCGGCGACGCTCGATCTGCTGACCGGT
>DASUFM010000705.1:0-2961 GCA_036274535.1 Blastocatellia bacterium | reverse complement strand
CGCTCAGATTGTGTATGGGAATGTTTCCGGCCTCATCGAGCGCGAGCAGAACCGGCGCGCCCTTATCGTCATTGCTGGTCTTGCGCGTGACGCTGGCGGCAAGCCCAAATAATATCGAGAGCGCGATCCGGTAACGCGTCGCGTCACCTTCGGGGATGATCACGTAGACAGCCGTGCCTGGCTTGCGCAGGTCGCGCAGGTTGATTTCACGGACGCCGCGCTCGCGTTCTTCATCCGTGAGCGATTGCATCACGGCCATCGCATGTGGCGAGCGGAGCGGCGCGAGTTTTGTGCCCAGGCCGATATAGACTCCGCCCTGCGTCTTTTCCCGATCGGCTTTTTTGAAGATTCCCCATTGGATGCGCGCTTCGGGGTCCGGAGACTCCTGCATCTCGTGGTTGATCTGGTCGAAGCCACGCGTGGCGATGAACTCCGCGATCATCGCGGGAGACGGGTTCTCGGCGATCCGCGGCAAATGCAGCAGGAGAGCGGTCATCAGCGCCGTCTCCGCCTGCGGCCAGAATGGGTCGAAGCCGACATTCTTATTGGCGTCAAAGCCCACCACGATGCTGGCGACCTCATGCGCCAGCTCTCCGTCGCCTTTGCATGCGGTGACGAAGTTCCAGCGGTCTGAATATCTGGGGTCGGCCAGGTCGAGACGGTAGACTCGTTTGAAATGACGAACGGTGTATTTGAACAACTCGCCTTTCGGGTCGAGGAAAATGGCCGATCCGCTTCTCGCCCAGTCTTTGGCCATCGGCATAATGAAGCTCGATGATTTGCCGCTTCCTGGGGGGCCGAAAATTGCAAGGTGAGTGAGCGCCTTCTCGAACGGCAGCGCCAGGTCATACCTGTGCGTGAGCCTTCCAAGGCGAAGCGCGCCGGCGGGAAGCGGTAATCGCGAATCGTGGGCAAGTCTCAGGTTTTTGAGCGTTCCGATGTCCGCCCATCGCGCCGAGCCGTGTGTGAGTCGTTGAGAGATGCGGTAGTAGGGAATTACGAGCGTCGAGGCTTCGGCAAATCCTATGAGCACGACGATGGGCATGCCGAACATCATGTAGATGTGTATCTCCACGCCGACTGTCGCCAGAATATCAGCGATCTTCCACAACACAAACGAGGTCCCGAAGCCTGAAGCCACGAGCGCCAGCCCTTCGCCGATGTCACGCATCAGGCGGAATCCGGCCTGAAAAGCGTCCAGGTGCAAAGAGTCCGCTGGACGGGGTATCCGATAGCGTGCGTCTATTCGTTTGAAGAATTGATCGAGAGACATCACAACCTCGATGGCGGAATTATTTAAGTGAACGTAAGGTCTCAGGCGACCAGCCCAGCGCGATCACCTCGGCCGACGGCGCGAACGGCGCAGGTATCTTCACATCGCTCAAAGAACCGGCGATGAAGAGTCTGGCTTCGCCCTTGTCCGAAAGTTCATCGGGGATACGCACAATCAGGGCGGGACCGTCCTCAGGTTTATGGCCAATAGAGACAATCTCGACGCCGAGAGGCTCGGGACGATAACGCAGCCAGACGGCGCTGTATGTGGAAACGAGGTTCCCCTCAACCTGTGTGAGCGCAAGCCCCGGCGGAAGAAGATTCCGTGAGGCGAGACCGAAGAGCAGGGCTCCAGCGCTGTGCGGGGCGCTTCTTCTGATCTGTTCGCTCGCGGCATAAATACTGGCCGATAGCGCAAGCGCCGTTGCCTCGCCGGTGCGCTCCGCAGTGCGCGCCACTTCACCGTCAATCGTCGTGGCGATGGCAGTTTGTCTGGTGGATAGTTGTTTTAGATTCGCTACTTCACCCAACTCCACTGTCACGCGCGGATCGATCGCGCGCATCCTGAAATAACTTGCGACGAGAGGAGTTGCGATGATGAGGCCGGCCACAAGCCCGACAGTCATTGCCCGAGATGGTTTAAAATGGTGTATAATCATTACGTTATGTTCGAACTGGATAAAACAATGACAGTCCCGCTGACGCAGTGGGAAGATGGCTCGATACGCGTCGCCGGTTCGCGTGTTCCGATCGATGCCATTCTTTATCACTACAATCTCGGCTCGACTCCTGAGCAAATCGCCTGGAAGTTCCAGGGGTTGCGCGCGGCGGAAATCTATGCCGTGATTTCCTATTACCTAACCAATCGCGAACAAATCGACCAGTACCTGCGGGAGCGGGAAGCCATAGAGCAAGAATATTGGCGAAAACTCGAAGCCGATCCGGAATACCAGCGACAGAGACGAGAATTCCGCGAGAAGTTGAATGCTCGTTGGGAGGCGCGGCAGATGCTCGAAACCCAGCCCAAATAAATTATGCTGCCTCTCTTCATCGATCATAACTTCGATCATGACATCCTCCAGGGGCTCTACCGCCGAATACCCGAACTGAATGCAATAACAGCCTCAGAAATGGGGCTAAGCGAGGCTCCCGATCCAGTGTTACTCGCATGGGCTGCGGAAAATCAGCGTGTGATCGTTACGCATGACGTACACACAATGCCGGATCACGTAGCCGAACGAATGGCAGGTGGTGAAAGTATCGCTGGCGTCCTGATCGTCCCACAGCTTATGCAGATTGGCCGCGCAATTGATGATCTTGAACTGATCGTCGCATGCACCGAACTGAACGAATGGAAAGATGTGGTTCGTCATCTTCCTTTATAAGGCCTACGCAGCCTCTTCCCACACACATCGCGCATTCGCAAATGCCCATTCAACCCATTCATCGATCTCATCGTCAGGCCGGCGGGCGGCCATCTCCAGTCTTGCCAGCCCCTGGCGCAGATTGAGCAACTCTTTGTGTCGCTTGCCCAGGAAGCACAGGTATTGATCGATCACTTCCGCCGTGAGATCTCCGACGCCGTCTCTTATCAGCGCCTCAATCAGATCTATCGATTCGCGCAGTCCAGGCTTGTCGCGCACCGCCGGCATATCGCGCCTGATGCAGTTGATTAGACGGGTCACGCTT
>DASUFM010000704.1:0-2788 GCA_036274535.1 Blastocatellia bacterium | reverse complement strand
GTTACGATAGTATTGGTAGTTAGAAGCTGAGCGCTCATAAGAGCGGGCGTTCCTAAGATGGGTCCGGTCCTGACGAAGACGCTCCTGATATTGTTGCTGAAAACGCAAATGCGCTATACGCCCTTGTTCCTGCATCCGCCTTTCCCGCTGTTGCGCGAGACGGTCAAGCTGCCGCCGCTGTTGATCATACTGGTTCATCCGCTGCTGGTGAATGCGCAGTTGCTGCTGTTCCTGTTGGTCTTGCCGTCGCTGCGTCACTCGCTGCTGTCCTCGCTGCTGAGCTTGAAGCTGTTGTTGCTGCTCAACTTGCTTTTGCCCTTGTATTTGTGAGCTGGCCAGCCCGCCTGTCACTAACAGCAACGCCGCCGCAGTAACGGACGATACGACCGCGCGTTTAAAGAAATGAAATTTCATCGTAACCTCCTCCTTGTTCGCATAACTACTTCTTCACATATAGTTATCACCCCACAACCTGGTTGACGAGCTGCGAGTTTTTAAACTACATCGCTGGTTCTCAATGAGTCGCCATACCTTACTTTACGGCGCTGCCACTAACATAAATAGGCAGTCAAAATTGACCCTTTATTTCCTGGCTTCATTACCATTATCGATGGCAAACCGTATGCCAGTTCTGGCGGGCATTGCAAGTGGCTGATTTCCAGGTGGTTATGTTCTACCGTGGATAATGAATGGGAATAGATTGGGTGAATGTAGCCAAACTCTGGAAAGCGATGTGTGAAAGTCCGCATTATCTGCTGATACATCCCCGACACCAGGCAAATTTACTATACAGTCTATGTCGAAGAGCCGGAGCGAAATCAGACCAGGCAAGATTAGGTCGGTACCGCGACCGGAAGTGAGCTTAGCAGTGGCCTGGATCACGCTCCCTACCGGTCGCGGTACTGAATCGGCGCCCCAATCTTGTGTGGTCTGATTTACTGAAAAGTAATGCCGCTTCGGCCGAGATTTCCCGGCCTGGGAAGAGCTGTCGTATTCGCGACTGCGCCCCGCCCGGCCAGAGCCAGCGAATCATTCTCTTTCTCCAAAAGGTCTTTGCCGAAGGTCGTTGCGACTCCGCCGATGCTGGTCGGAGATTGGGGAACCTTGCGCAGAGTTGGGATGATTGAAGGCGAAAGTCGAGGCTTCCGGGGCGACGCCTGGCTGGCACATAGATTGCTCTTGCTCATTGCCGACGACTGCTCGCCAGTTATTCGTTACGAACTGGGCGGTATCACACCAATCAAACGAGGAGGACCAAACCATGCAATCCCAACAGAGTATCCAAACCACGAAACATAAGACTCCTGCCGGCCCCATCTTCGTCGAGGCTGAAAAGCTCTTCGAGCATATGAAGGAGTTTTCGCAATCCGTCGCGCGCCGCGCTTACGAATACTTCGAGGCTCGCGGGCGCGAATTCGGCCACGACCTTGAAGACTGGTTTCGCGCCGAGTCGGAACTGATGCGCCGCGTGCCGGTCGAAATCAAGGAGGCAGACGGGCAGATCACTGTGCGCGCCGAAGTCCCCGGCTTCGCCGCCGACGAGATCAAAGTCAGCGTCGAGCCGCAGCGGCTGGTCATCAGCGGCAAGTCCGAGAAAGCGACGGAGGAGATGAAGGAGCAAACCTTGATCTCCGAATTCCGATCGAACCAGTTCTGCCGCGAGCTGAGGCTGCCCGCCCAAGTGGATCCGGCCAAAACGACGGCAGCCTTGAAAGACGGCGTCCTTGAACTCGGGTTCGCGAAAGCCGACGGGAATAAAGCCCTCGCCGTCGAAGTCAAACCCGAATAGTCGTAAGGCCGCAGCGCACGTCTTCAAGATGGTTGAGGTTACCACAATGATCAAAAGCGGCTCCCCCAAAGAGGTGATCCTGGACGAATCCGAAAGCTGGGACGCCGATTTGATCGTGCTCGGATCGCACGGCTACGGCGGATGGCGGCGGTTCCTGCTCGGCTCGGTTTCGCACGCCGTCGCCACGCATGCGCATTGCTCCGTCGAGATCGTGCGGAAAAAAAACACGCGTGGAAAAAATGCCGCTCGGTAAGCGGTATTCGGTTTATCGCCGGAAGAATTTGCAGCGGGTAATCAGTGATTGCGCCGTTATCAGGTTAAGCGATGTCGAATGTCCGCCTGAGGCGCGGAACTTGCAGGTAAAAGATGAATGAGAAGAGAAGAATCCCGTAGCCCTGAATAAATATTTGCAGGAGAAGATCGATATGGCTCATAAACAATTATTGTTTCGCTCTGAGGCTAGGGAAAAGATTCTGCGCGGCGCGTCGGCGCTGGCCGACGCCGTGCGCGTCACGCTCGGCCCGAAATCGAAGAGCGTCTTGATCGAGAAGAAGTGGGGCAAGCCGCTCGTTTGCAACGACGGGGTAACCATCGCCAAAGAGGTAAGTTTCGCGGATCACGAAGAGAACCTCGGCGCGCAAATGATGCGCGAGGCCGCCGAACGGACCGGCGAATCGGTCGGCGACGGGACCAGCACGGCGACCATTCTGGCTCACGCGATATTCGCCGACGGCGTACGCAACGTCGCCTCGGGCGCGAGCGCCGTCGACCTCAAACGCGGCCTCGATCACGGCCTGCGCGTGGCTGTCGAGGCCATCCGCGCGATTTCACGCCCTGTGCAGAGCCGCCGCGAGAAGGCGCAGGTGGCGACGATCTCAGCGCACAACGACCCGGCCATCGGCGAGATGGTCGCGGACGCGACGGAGCGGGGCGGCGCCGAAGGCGCGATTTCAGTCGAGGAGGCCAGGACCACCGAGACCGCGCTCGAAGTGGTCGGAC
>DASUFM010000703.1:0-4195 GCA_036274535.1 Blastocatellia bacterium | reverse complement strand
CCAGTATGGAACGGTCGAGCAGATCGCTTTTCGTCACTACTTCCGAAATGCCGTTGACGATAACCGGACGCTGCGCGTCGAAGATTACTTCGCCGTCATCGCTGAACAATTCACGCGTGGCGAAGCCGCCGCCCGTAGCCAGCCGACAGAAGGCGTTGCTGAGCGGTTCGCTGATCTGCGTCAAGTTATCGCAGGAGATTACGCGCCCATGGGCCGCTGCGATCGCCAGGTCGCGCTCATCGCGCGGCGCAGCGCGGAGCGTGGCCCGGTTCGGGTCTATCAGGTCGCGCAACAGGCGTTGAGCGGTTGACTTGCCGCTCCCCTGTTCACCGTGAATTGACAGCAGCGGATAGTCGAAGCCGTCACTGCTCGGCTTGAACGCAGAGACAAGCCAGCCAGCGATTAACGGCCAGTTATCCTTATCGTTCTCGGGCAAGTTGAGTAGATCGCGCAGCAGGCCGATGTCGCCGCCGTGTTTCGGTTCGGGCAATGCCAGCATGCCCTTCGCCCGAACGAATCGAACTGGCGAATCCTCGCTCTTGATAACACCCCAACCACTTTTAGCTATCTTCACCTGGCGCCATTGATCGTCACACAAGTCGAGATAGATAGAGCCGTCGTGTTCGGCGAGACGGACATGCGCCTCCATCTTGTCGCCGTCGTAGAGCGCCTTCGCCCGAAGAATCGCCACCGTATCGCCGAGCGCGTCCGTGCGCGCCGCCTGTTGAGTCTTGCTGTAGAGCAATTGCGCAAGCCAATCCTTATGCGCCCGCGAACCTATCTTGTAAGTCTCCTGATGGCCTTTGACTTCGACAGTCGCGAAGCAGTCGCCGCCCGCGTCGTGGAACAATTTGGAATCGGCGAGCGCGAACTTGATGAGCGTCGCCGCAAGCGATTGTTTGCCGCCTTCGGCTTCCACGTCGGCGCCAGGCTTCGGGTCGGCCTGGCTATCGGCCGCCTGCTTCGTCTGGCGCTTCGATTGGTCGCCGTAGCCTGCGGCCGCTAACGCCCTCGTCGCGGCCGGATAGTCGCCGTCATGTTTCAGTTCGGTGTAGACGGCGAACGGCGAATAAGTCTCGTTAATGTTGAATGGCACGGCGTTCGAACTGAAAACATGAAGCGCGCCGCCGTTGAAGAGACGCGCCGAGCAATGATCATCAACGCCAGGGCGGGAAAGCAGAGGCCCGACACCCTGATCACGAAAGACTGTCCAGCCGTGATCTTCAAGCAAGGCTTTCGACTTCTCGAAGGCATCGGATCGAGCGTTGTAATCCGCGCCTGGCTTCGGCCCCCGGCCTTCCCCGGCTTTGGCTTCGCGCGTTCCTTTCGCCTTCGTCGGCTCAACAAACTCATTGCAGGCCCGCGCTGCGGTCAATAGGCACTCGCGCTCCCTGGCCGTGATCGTCGGTATATCGCGCAGGTCGCCGTTGATAAGTTCATAGACGCCGCCGGATGGATGCGTCCCTGGCAAGCAGAGCGGCGAAAGGACCTGGCCGCCTTCCCCGCGCGTCTCGATCAGCGTCCGAATTTTGAAATACTTGCCGTCTATCTCGCGCAATCCGTCTTTCTTGATGGCCGCTTTGTCGATCGCACCGTCCGCAGTACGCGGCAGATCGTCGCCGGTGACGATCTCCGCGCGCTGCGCCAGCTTCTGGTTGCCTTCGACCGTCTCACAGCGGTAGTAGACGTGGCGTCCGCCTGTAGGCGTCCGCACGCGCGGCAGATGATCGAGCAGCCCCGGCGCGGCCTCGTCGACCAGTTGCCGAAAATCGTCGATCGGCGCGATGGACTCGAGGTCGAGTATCTCTAGCCCGGCTCCGTCACGGCCCGACACCTCGCCGCCGACGATCCCTATGCCCGGATATCTCGCTATCCATGCGCGTAGCTCGTCGTCTGTCGGCCTGCGTGTCTGATAGACCTTCCACGCGACGCCTGGCGGCGTGGTCTTCGATCGGGCGCCAATAGGTATGATCGAGAGTCCGGACGCGAGATACGCGCGCGCAGCCGTCAATCGTTCTACGGGTGTGCATGTCATACGCGCGCCGCCTTTCTGCGCGTCTCGCGCGCGGCCTCGACGGCCCGGTCTATCTCTTCCCTCTCTTCAAGCCTGGCGTACGCTCTCGCCCTGGCGATGTGCCTTCGATAGTCGCGGCCCGCCAGCGCCGCGAGCAGCGCCCGGTTAAGGTGTTTCTCCCAGGCAGGAAGAGCTTGTCTGCCTTCTCCTGAAGTGTGGTATCTTTTCATCTGAAGTTCCTTATTTGCCCGTCCGGCGATCTGGTGTGACGCCGAGGCGGGCAAAATTTTGTATGGAGACGGCAGGCTGAGTTATGATTGGCCTGCCGAAACTCCACGGTTGATAGCGTGTGGTTAGGTTAAAAGCGGGATCGTTAGGCGGCGTCCTGGAAAACTTCGCCCTTCGATTCCGCTTCGTTCTTGTACGGCTCGATTAAGCCCAGATCGGCGGCGCTCACACGAATCAATCGGCCCAGACGGACGTATCGAAACGGGAACTTGCCGAGCCGAATCAATCGGCATATCGCCTGTTCGTCCAGTTCAAGCGCCACACTGGCGCGCGCCACCGACACCCATTTTGCTTCTGGCATTATTGCCTCCTTTCATTCTCAGGCTACCACCGCGCCAGGCTTGCGAAGCGACAAAATAAATCGAAATTATTTCGCCTCACTTGAGACTATTCAGTTACGATTACGCAGTTCCTTAAGAGTCTTGCCCGCCGCTCGCATAGTTCGGCGTACGGTCGCCAGGTCCACGCCGAAATGCAGCGCAATCCTGCGTAGAGATGCGGTTCTCTCTTGCCTGGCGTAGGCGGCTATATCCTGAATGTTTAGCGCAGGCTTGCGTCCGCGCCTCTCTTCGATTCGGAGCGAGTCTTTCATGAACCCGAATAGCGCGTCTCTGTCGCGCTCCGTGAGCGGAACGCGACTCTTTAAAGTAAAAACCGTGTCCCCTTCGGTTAAGCAGTAATGAGCGGTCAAAATAGCCCCTCCCTTTTTCTTCTCTTGGAAAGTAACGGCCAATTCCGTTCCTAACACACCGTTGAAATCGTAGAGCGCGACGCCTGCGGGAAGCGGCCCCGGCCCCATGGAAGCGGCTTCAAACCACAAGGTGTTTTGAATTATGTGGGGGGTCTCCCTTGAAATTTCCGCCAGCGGCGGAACGCCATTACAAAACGGACACTGCATAGGGTTCCTGCTTCCCTTCTCTCCTGATTGGTGATTCGACCGGCGCCGCGCTCAGGAATGCGCGGCCATTCGGGTAGCTAATCCGAATGTTGCCGGTCGAAACTTAGTGCGTGAGCAGCGCGTGAGCTTGGTCCGCGCGCCTAATTTTAATTCAACTCAACTCAATGTAAGTTGCAGCTAAATCAATCTTGTTACATGCTGCTAAAATGCTTCCCATGAACAAGAGAATCATCCCCCTCGTCGCCTGTCTCTGTTTCGCGATTTCTTTCGCCGTCATCTCGGCGCAAACCGTCGAACCGAAACAGCCTATCAAGCGCCTGGCCATCAAAGCCGGGCGCTTGATAGATACGAAGACAGGCGCGGCGCTGAATAACGCGGTCATCCTGATCGAAGGCGAAAAAATCATCGCCGCCGGCCCCAACGTGGCGGTTCCCGCCGAAGTAGAAGTCATAGACCTGAAAGACAAGACCGTCCTGCCGGGGCTGATCGATTGCCACACTCACATCACCGGACAGCCGGGCAATTATTACGAAGACATCTTCCGCAGAAGCGCGATTGACGTGGCCGTCACCGCGCACATCTACGCCCGACGCACGCTCGAAGCCGGATTCACCACGGTCCGCGACGTGGGCGCCGGCGAATTCATAGACGTCGCGCTGCGCAACGCCATCAATCGCGGCGATGTCGCGGGTCCGCGAATGCAGGTCGCCACACTGACCGTCGGCGCGACCGGCGGACACGGCGACACCAACGGATTCTCGCCTTATTTGAAATTCAACGGATTCTCCGGCCTCGCCGACGGCGTTGACGAGATTCGTAAGCTGGTTCGCTTCGAGGTCAAATACGGCGCCGATTTGATCAAGATCCTCGCGACGGCGGGAGTGCTTTCCGAGGAAGAGTCGGTCGGCGCGCCGCAGTTTTCGCAGGAAGAAATGAACGCCGTAGTCGAAGAAGCCAGAATGTGGGGCAAGCGCGTGGCCGCTCACGCCCACGGC
>DASUFM010000702.1:0-3308 GCA_036274535.1 Blastocatellia bacterium | reverse complement strand
GTCGAGAATTTATGGCCGCGACGCCAATCGAACTTCTCGACCGCCCGCATCAGGCCGATATTTCCTTCCTGAATCAGGTCCAGGATCGGAAGACCGCGGTTTTGATACTTCCTGGCGATCGAGACGACCAGGCGCAGGTTGGCCTCGGCCATCTCGTTTTTGGCCGCGGCCGCCAAGGCTTCGCCTGCAAGCGCCTCGCGATGCGAACGCTTGATAACCGCCGCGGGCTGATCGGTCTCACGCTCGATTTGCCGTAACCGCGCTCTGGCCGCGCGCAAACGCGGCCCGACTGCGTTTACGGCCTCCTCTTTCGCGCCGAGTGTCTCCTGCTTCTCCTGCTGACGGGCTATCTCTCTCTCCAGGATGCGAACCTCATCCGCGACCGCGCCGATCGTATTGACCAGCCGCCGCCACATCTCATCGCGCAGGCGCAGCCGCGAAACTTCCGCGGCGACATCCATGCGAGCGCGCGCGACCCTGCGTTTGAGACGCAGCGATTTCTTCGATTTCCGGCCTTGCGGAAGCGCGCTCTCCTCCTGAAACTTTCGCCACTCTACGAGTCCGCGACGGTAGATCGTGCGGACTCGATTGATACCTTCAAGCGTCAGCCGTAAACGGTCTTCCGCCTTGCCCTCACGATCCTCTGGACGACCCTCCATGACGCCTCCCTCAGCCTGGGCGGCCAGCGCGGCTGACGTGGCCAGCGCGGATGGCTCGGAGAATGTAACGACTTCGCGAATGCCCAGCGCCCCCGCCGCGAGTTCGTCGCCGATCTTCAATAATTCAGCGACCGCGATTGGCGAGCGCGTGACGGCTCGTCGCGTCCGGCGGCCTCCGTTCTCGATACGCCTGGCGAGTAAGATTTCGCCTTCGCGCGTCAGGAGCGGAGTGCCCCCGATTTCGTTCAGGTACACGCGCGTCGGGTCCAGCGAGCCCGCGTCTTCCGTCGGGTTGCCCCGCAAACGATCTTCAAATGAAAAGTTGATAGTATCCGCCTCTGGAAACTCAATTCTGTTTATATTCTCTTTCATACTGTGGCTCATTGACCTCCCTCCAGCATAAGAAGCTCTTTAGTATTACTGCAAAAAATCAACCACAAAGAAACGAAGAGCGCGAATTCTTTTATGAGCTTTCTTCATGTTCTTCGTGTCCTTCGTGGTTAATCTTCATTTTTTTATTCTTTCTTATCGGGAACCTCTTCGGGGACGATGTGAAGCGCGATTCGCTCAGTCCGGCGGATCACTTCCAGCGGCGACCCCTGCCCTATACGCTCCGCGGTCAACAGTTTATGCAGATCATCAATGCCGGCGACCGGCCGCCCGGCAAATCCTATGATCAGGTCTCCTTCCGACAATCCGGCTCGTCGCGCCGGGCTGTCTGGTTCCAGCGATACGACCAGGACGCCGCTTTCAACCGCCAGGTTGTAAAAGCGGACGAATCGTCGAGGTAACGGCACATTCTGCCCCGCCAGCCCTATGAAGCTGCGGCTGATTCGCCCATCGCGAATCAACCTGCCCGCTACGAATTTCGCCGTGTCTATCGCGATGGCGAAGCAGATTCCCTGCGCCGGCAAAATCATCGCCGTGTTGACTCCTATCACCTCTCCACGGGAATTAACCAGCGGTCCCCCTGAATTGCCGGGGTTGAGCGCGGCGTCTGTCTGAACGACATCGTCCATCAACCGCCCTGAAGAGGAACGCAATGAACGCCCCAGCGCGCTCACCACGCCCGCTGTCACCGTGCTCTGAAAGCCATAAGGATTGCCTATGGCCACCACTACCTGGCCCACTTTGATCTTCTGCGACTCTCCCAGCGCCGCCGGCGCCAGGTTAGGCGCGTTGATTCGGATCACCGCCAGGTCAGTGTCCGGATCGTCGCCGACCAGCTGAGCCTCATGCTTACGGCCGTCCGCCAGCGTGACCTCGATCACCTCGGCGCCATGCGCCACGTGACTGTTGGTGAGAATGAAGCCGTCCGGCGTGAAGATGAAGCCGGAACCGCTCCCGCGCGCCTCTTGTGGGCGCCCATTCCCCTGGGCCCGACCGGCGCGCCGGTCGTTGATTTGACGGCGAATCTCAATGTTGACGACCGAAGGGCTCACCCTTTCGGCGACGCCTATGACTGTCTGCGAATAGGCGTCAAGTAGAGATTCATCCGAATCGCCTGTCGCCTCCGAAAAGAAGACTCGCCGCCCGTCGGCCACGATCCCATCATTATTGATTGGCGCGATCTCATATCGATTGTTCATTCATTTCCCTCCCGCTCCTCGATTTCGAACACATTCACATTCGTTTGGATTTGTAATCGAGCCGGTTACAAATATTTGCAAAAAAATATTCGATCAGCCCGGCCTCTTTTTTGCCCTCCCTTTACACTCCCTGACGCTCCGGAAGACCTGTTCGATCGTCGTCTTCGCCAGCGTCCGCTCAACCGCCAGATTCACCTCATCCAGAACGTCCTTTAAAACAGATTCGATGGCGCCGCCGACGAAACAATGCCGGCTCGGCGACTGGCGATGCAGCGCGAAAACCCCTCCCTCCTCGACCGCCCGGTAAACGTCAAGCAGGCTGATTTGACCGGGCTTCCGCGCCAATCTCGATCCGCCGGCCGCGCCGGTCTGAGAGATAACCAATTCGGCGCGGGAGAGCGAGCACAAGATGCGACGGATCACCACCGGATTGGTGTTGACGCTGCCGGCAATCTGATCGGACTTGATCGGCTCATCCTCAGACGCAGCCATCATCGCCAGTATGTGCACTGCCACCGCAAATCGGCTACTCGTCTGCATCTATCATCTCCCCCTCTACATGCTCTATACAAATCCTCATCAGTTCTTACCATCAGTTCTTACCATCGGTTCTCACCATTGGTTCTCGCCGAAGAAGATTTGTAACGATTATAGTTACAAATATATTTTTGTCAACGGGCTGGACCGAGGTCCGACATAAGATATTTTTTTGCAACCTCGATGATTGGACGGCGTAAAGGAGAATGCGACCATCTAACACTCAAACTCAGAAACCGAAGAATGCCGGCTTCGCGAAGACATCAATCACGAAAGCGCGGCAAAGTGTGTCCAATTCGACCATCCATTCAGCATTGGCCAGCATTGGCTTTCGATGGAAGAAAGGAAAGACGGCATGCCTTCTAGCAATCGACTCGTTGCGTGTGTCATCAGGCAATATGGCGCGGGGATGTATGGAGCCTGGGTCAGTTTGAACAAGGGACATATGGTTTGTCTCGGCGCGTATCAGGATGAGGCGGAAGCTACGGAAACCATCGACCGCTTCATGGACACTTATCAGGAA
>DASUFM010000701.1:0-2543 GCA_036274535.1 Blastocatellia bacterium | reverse complement strand
AGCCAGTTCCATCAGCGCGGTCGGCGAACCGGTTTCGGGGGAATGGATGGTCCCTGTGATGTAATAGACCGGAACCGTATCGGCGATGATCTTTTCGGCCTCGTCGTCGTTCAGGTTGATCATTCGCGGGTCGGCGAGTTTCGCCAGACGCGCGCGATTCTCCTCTATTTTCGCCATGTTGGCTTCGGAACTGACCGCGACGGCGATCATCTCGCGTCCTTCTTCAGTTTTGCCGATTGAATAGACTTTGACGCGCGGGCTCTCGCGTTCGAGCATGCGCATATAACGGTAGACTTCCGCCGAATAGGGCAGAATGCCCGGCGCGCCGGCCACGTCGCCGAGCACGGCCTTCGGCGTCGGGACTTTCGACGACGCGGGCAGGTAATCGGTGAGCGGCGAATTGAAGAAGGTCTCGGTCGTGTATTCGCGGATCTTCTTAGTGTATTCCTCATCGATGGCTACTTGCGGATCGCGTCCCGGCTTGATCTGGACGGCGGTTTGAGCGTGTGTAGCGAGCGAAGTCAGACAGCAGGCGAACAATGCAAAGCAAAAGGCAAACGATTTTTTGATCATCCTGTTCCTCAGTTTCAAATCGATATCGGGACGGAAGGAATCACGGATTTAATGGATGTAACGGATTGTCGCAGATAATCCGAATTGATCCGTCGCATCTGTTTAATCCGTGGTTTCTTCTTCTTAAAACTTAATTTGCAGACTGGTTACTCTCCGAAAATTTGCGCTGGCGTGATTTTCAGGAACTCCAGTAATGGAGAGTGCAGTCGCTGCTCGCCTTTATATTGAACGCGACTGGCGTACTGGCCATTTCCCGGCTCGGTGTGAACCCAAACGGATTTGTCGCGGCGGTCAATGACCCAGTAGGTGGGAATTTGCAAAGTGGCGTATATCTCGGGCTTGCTGACCAGATCGCGGTTAATCGCTGACCGGCTCGAAACCGAGATGGTTTCGATCACCAACAAAGCCGGTGGAAGGCGCTCAGTATCGAGATAGTCGGCGAAACAGACTGAGGCGTCAGGACAGACATGGTCCGGGCCTTCCTGTTTCGCATCCACCCATTGCCGAGTCAACTCTTTCGGCACGGCATACCAGGCATTTGATCCCACTACTCGACATCCCAACTTTTCAATCTCGCCCAAATGCTTCTGCAGTAAATACTCAATACCCATTGTTTGCTTGATATGGGTAAAATCCGGCGGCGGAGCCATAATGATTTCTCCTTTGATCAATTCAAGGCAATCATCAGGCAGCGCATCAACGACCCTGGCGAACTCTTCGAGAGTGAAGAGCCGCTTCAGGGGTCGTTCTCCCTGGCGTGTTTCTCGCTGATATGTTTCCTGAATATCTTCTACTATATCTTCCAACACTGCGGCCATAAAACACCTCCGGACTAATTATAGCCCCTTCGCCCCATGCGCGCGCAAAACCCTTCCAGATTTCGCGCCGCTGTGAGTTCCCTTCTCGATCACGACCTGGCCGTTGACGATCACGTAATCGATGCCGGCGGCGTACTGCTTCGGCTTTTCGAATGTCGCGCGGTCGGCGACGGTTTTATCGTCGAAGATCACGACGTCGGCGGCCATTCCCGGCCGCAGCAGGCCGCGATCCCAGAGGTTGAAAGTCTGGGCGGGCAGCGAACTCATCTTGCGAATCGCTTCTTCCAGGCCGACCAGACGCTTCTCGCGGACGTAAACTCCCAGGACGCGGGCGTTATTGCCGAAGCCTCGCGGGTGTGGGACGCTGGATCCTTCAGGATCAAGCACGCCGGCGTCCGAGGCGACCATCGTGAACGGCTGTTTAAATATTCGCTCGACGTCCTGATCCGACATCTTGTGAAGGACCATCTGCGCGCCGCCGGCCAGCAGCAAATCGATCGCCTGTTCGGCCTGCGAATTCGCGTCGTCTTTTTGTTTCACGATTTTCGTGATTTCGGGGATGTTTTTGCCGTTGAACGATTGATTGGCGTGATGATTGGCGACGTAAGCGAACGAGAAGTCGCTGAATCCGCCCTTTTCAGCCTTGGCGATCATCTCGCGTTTGACGCGCTCGCGGGTAACCGCGTCCTGCAACCGTTCTCTCGCCTTTTCATAGCCGCCGTCAAAGAGCCATGACGGAAAGAGGATGCCTATGCCGGTGCTGCTCGCCGGATATAGATACTGATCCACGGTCACCTGCTGCCCGCGCGCGCGGGCGTCCTCAACCATCTTGATCGTGATTGCGCTCGCGCCCCACCGGCTCCTGCTCGAAATTTTGAAATGCGAAATTTCGACCGGGCAGCCCGATTGCGCGCCGACCGCGAGCGTTTCGTCGATCGACTTCTCTACGTCTATATCTTCGTTGCGCATGTGCGAGGCGTAAACTCCGCCGTATTTCGCGGAGACTTTAGCCAGTTCGACCATCTCATCCGTTTTGGCGTAAGTTCCGGGAATGTATTCGAGACCTGTCGAAAATCCGACCGCGCCGTCACGCATCGCCTGATCCACGAGCTCGCGCATCTTCCGCAGTTCTTCGGCCGTGGGAGGGCGGTC